>CAMLID010000009.1 GCA_946480055.1 uncultured Lysobacter sp.
TACAGCGTGATCCTGCTCGACGAGGTCGAGAAGGCGCACCCGGACGTGTTCAACATCCTGCTGCAGGTGCTCGACGATGGTCGTCTCACCGACGGCCAGGGCCGCACCGTGGATTTCCGCAACACCGTGATCGTAATGACCAGCAACCTGGGCTCGCAGATGATCCAGGAGCTGGCCTCAGACGACAGCGCCGAGAGCTACACCCAGATGAAGGCCGCGGTGATGGGCGTGGTCCAGGCGCACTTCCGTCCTGAGTTCATCAACCGTCTCGACGACATCGTCGTGTTCCATCCGCTCGACAAGACCCAGATCCGCGAGATCGCCAAGATCCAGATGCACGGCCTGGAGAAGCGCCTGGGCGAGCGCGGCCTGAAGCTGTCGCTGTCGGATGCGGCGCTGACACTGATCGGCAACGTCGGTTTCGACCCGGTGTACGGCGCGCGTCCGCTCAAGCGCGCGGTCCAGCAACAACTGGAAAACCCGTTGGCGCAGAAGATCCTGAGCGGCGAGTTCGTCAGCGGCGACATCATCCAGGTCGAAGCCGAGGCCGGGCACCTGGTGTTCCGCAAGGGCTGAAGCCTGCGGTCATGGCGGGTAGACCCGCCATGACCGCTTCTCTCAATGCGGGCAGTAGGGCTGGTCGAACGTCGGTTCCAGGTCCAGGCCGATGCGATTGTCCGCACCCTCGCGGTAAACCTCTAGACGGCAGGCCTGGTCGCGCATTTCCAAGTTGACCAGGTATCGATGACTGGCGTCCGGCACGAAGCTCATACCGACCGTGCAGGTCCAGTACGACTGGTAGCCGCTCAGATAGACGAAGGAATTCACCACGATGCGCTTACCGACCGGCACGAGCGCGCGTTGCTGTTTGTCGGGCACGAACTTGTAGTTGGTGCCGCCGACGCAGAACCAGGGCGAAGGCACGTCGGTGAGATTCACCACCGCAGTGGGTTCGCCCGGTTGAAACGGATAGGGCGACAGCGAGGAGCAGCCCACCAGCAACGCGGCGGCCGCGAGGGCCGTGACGATCGTGCGGCTCATGGCGCACCCGCCGACTTGCCGGCCGGGTCGTTGGCGACCTTGCGGATATGCGCATACTTGGCCAGAACGTCGGCCGTGACCAACGCGCCCGGCTTGGCTTCGTCTTCCAACAACATGTAAGCGACGCCGGAGGTGCCGTTGGTCAGCGGCGCAACCAGGTCGCGGGTATGGCGCTCGCCGACGATGGCTTCGGCGATGCTGCCGTAGATCGTGAAGTACGGCTTGTTGCGCGCATGCGCGACTTCGGCGCAGCGCAGCATCAAGTAGTCCTCGACTTTGGCTTCCTTGCTGTAGCCGTTGCCGGCGAATCCGACCTTGATCAGTTCGCCCGGCCCCGGACGATCCCAATAACCGCCGGTCCAGCCCAGCAACGGATTGCTGGCGCTGTGATAGCCGGTGGCGCAGCCTGTCAACAGCGATGCCGTCAGCACCGCTGCCGCGATCGCTCGCGTCATGCGTGTTACCTCCCCCTTGGTGGAGCCTCCCCAGGCTCGCGGCGAAAGTGTAGCGACGATCGCGACGCGCCCCAAGGCTCACCGGCACGGCGATGCCGCGGCCCGGTTGCGGGCTGCGGCGAACCGGGGCGCTTAGCGTGCGGCCTTGCGAGGCACGATGCCCAACGCCTGTTCGATCTCGGCCGGGTCGTAGCGCTTGCCGCCCTTGAACACCAGGTCGACCTTGCGGATGTCGCTCATGTCGCGCAGCGGGTCGCCGTCGATCAGTACCAGGTCGGCGAACTTGCCCGGCGCGATCACGCCGCGGTCCTTGTCCACGCCCAGTACCTGGGCCGGGGTCAGTGTCGCCAGGCGCAGCACTTCGGCATTGGCGATGCCGGCGCGCGAATACACCTCCAGCTCCGCGTGCAGCATGTAACCGGCCAGCGCGTCGGTGCCGGGCAGGATGGTCACGCCGGCGTCGTGCACGGTCTTGAGCAGGCGCAGCATGGTCGGAAACGCCTGCTTGTAGGCTTCTTCCTTGCCGTGCGGCGGCTGCAGCGCGCCCCAGCTCAGGCCGCGCTGGGCCTGCGGCGGGAAGCGTTCGGCGACGCCGCGCAAGCCGGGCGGGGTCTTGCTGTCGGGATCGCCGGCGTACAGGTCCTCGGCCAGGGCCATGGTCGGGTCGAGCACGGTGTGGTGGCGCTTGAGGAAGTCGACGAACTCGCGCACCTCGGCCTTCTCCGGCGGGAACTCGTGGGCGTGCTCGCCGACCTCGGTCAGGCGGGCCCTGGTGCGGGTGTCCTGCACGCGCGGGTACATGAAGTTGAGTTCGACGAACAGGAAGTGCTGCAGTTCGTCGGCGCCGGCCTCGATGAACTGGCGCGCCGACATGAAGGCCGGCACGTGCCCGCTCACGCGCAGGCCGCGCGCGTGGGCGCGGTCGGCGATGATCGGGAACAGTTCCGGCTTCAGCGACGAATAGGTCTTGATCTGCATGTAGCCGCGGTCGGCGTAGAAGTCCACGGCCTTGAGCGCTTCCTCCGGCGTGTCGACCAGCATCTTGGTCGGGCCGGCATAGGGACCGGGGCCGTCGATGAAGCCGGCCATCATCACGCGCGGGCCGATCTCGGTACCGGCCTCGAAGCGCTTCACGCGTTCGGGGAAGGTGTCGAAGTTGTTGGCGACATCGCGCGCGCTGGTGACGCCGGCGGCGATATCGAGCGCGCCGTCCTGGATCGACGTGTAATGCTTGTGCACGTCCCACAGGCCCGGCATCAGGAAGCGGCCGTTCGCGTCGATCACCTCGGCGCCGGCCGGCGCCTTGAGCTGGGCGTCGGGCGCGACGCGTACGATGCGCTCGCCCTCGATCAGCACGCTGGTGCCCGCCGTCGCGCTCAGGTCGCGCGGGTCGTACAGGCGCGCATTGCGGATCAGCAGCGGTCCCTTGGGCGCATGGGTGAGCCGCTGCGCGAACTCGGCACCCCAGCTCGCATCGGCGCGCTCCTGCAGTTCCAGCAACTTGGGCAGCGCGTCCTGCAACTCGGTGTCGATGACCACGAACCAGCCCGAGGCGTAGATCGCGGCGGCGGTCGAGCCGTCGCTGCGCAGCCACAGCGAGCCTGGGGTGAAATCGAGGCCGACGATGCGCTGCAGGCTCAGTTTGACCGGGCCGTTCTTGCCGACCACCTCGTGCTCGCCCAGGGTTTCCAGGCGCGCCTCGCCCGCGGGCAGGATCGCGAGCTTGCGATCGGGCGCCTGCAGCAGCGCGCGCGCGAGGGCGCCGCCGACTTCCGGCGGGGCTTGCAGCGGCAGGAAGAACGCGGGCGCGGCCAGCGCCTTTTCGCCTTGCTCGCTGGGGTTCTTCCAGCTCGCGCGGCTGCCGCTGACCTGGTAGCGCTCTTCGAAGGGGTTGAGCAGGTAGTCGTTGCCGCTGCCCGAGTAGTCGGCCAGGGTGCCGTCGGGATTGAGGCGCCAGCGCGTCTTGCTGCGGTCGCCGCGACCGCGGTCGGTGAAGTGGTATTCCACCTGGATCGAGCCGTCGGCGGCGGTCTCGACGACCTGCTTGCCGGCGACGTTGCCCTGCATCAGCACCACCTGTTCGCGGCGGGCGGCGAGGGCGTCGGAAATCGATAAGGCGAGTACCGCGGGCAATGCGAAAGACAGCAACAGCGGTCCGGCGATGCGCATGACGGCCCTCCTTGGGCGGCGACGTCGAAGCCGCGAACGGCTCCGACGTCCCGGAGGCCTAGTGCGGCAGGGTCACCACTTATAGCCGATCTTTCCGTACACGAATGCGCCGTTGAAGCCGAATGGCGAAGCCGCGCTGTACGGCAGCTGGCCGTTGGTGGAATTGGCCAGCAGGACCTCGTCCGGGTAGGAGTTGAAGACGTTGTCGCCGCCGACGGTGAAGTCCCAGCTGCCGAGCTTGTAGGTCGCGGCCAGGTCCAGGGTCCATTCGGCGCCGAAGGTCTGGTCCTTGGCCAGGTTGGCCGGGATCTCGCCGTTGAGCACGGTGAACTCGCCGTAGCGGGTGGCGTTGCCGGTGAAGCTCCAATCGCCGACGTTCCAGACCGCGCCGAGGAAGAACTTGTCGCGCGGCGCGCCCTTGGTGATGCGGCCGATCTCGGTGCGGCCGATGCGCAGCAGGTTCAGGCCGCCCTGGGTCAGCTCCGGCGGATTGGGCGCGATCCGTTCGATCGTGGTCTTGTTGTGGTTGTAGCCGGCGGTCAGGTCGAGCGTGCTGCCGCCCAGGTCCCAACGGTAGTTGCCGACCACGTCGATGCCGCGGGTGCGGGTGTCGACAGCGTTGGTGAAGTAGCGTCCGCCGTTGACCCCGCGGATGCCGAAGTTGTTGAGCAGGAAGTTCTGCACCGCTACGCCGGTGAGGTTTTCCGACAGGATGATGCGATCGTCGATATCGATCTGGTAGGCGTCGATGGTGATGTACAGCGCGTCCACCGGCTGCAGCACCAGGCCCAGGCCGATGTTGGTCGATTCCTCGGCCTTGAGCGGCTCGGAGCCCAGCGCGATCGCGACCGGGTTGTCGACCGCGAAGGTGCGTACCTCGAACGGCAGATTGCCCTGCGCGGTCTGGATGAAGTTGGTCGCGGTGGACTGGAAGAACTGCTGCTGCAGCGAGGGCGCGCGGAAGCCGGTGGAGACGGTCGCGCGCAGCGCCACCTTGGGCGTGAACGCGTAACGCGCCGACAGCTTGCCCGAGGTGGTCTCGCCGAAGTCGCTGTAGCTCTCGTAGCGCGCGGCGGCGCCGGCCGAGAACTTGTCGGTGAAGTCGGCTTCGAGGTCGGCGTAGAACGAATAGCTGTGGCGGTCGTGGTGGCCGGCGTCGTTGGGCTGGAAGCCGGCGAATACCTGCGCGCCGGGGATGTTGGCGAACGGGCCCAGCGCGTACGAACCCGGCTCGCCGGGGCTCTGGTTGAACTTCTCGCCGCGCCACTCGGCGCCGAAAGCGAAGGTGATCGGATACTCCAGCCAGCTCACGTCGAAGGGTTTGCTGAAGTCGGCGTTGAACACGTTCTGGGTGACTTCCAGCGCGCCGGCGTAGAACTGGGTCGGCGACGTCGGGCCGAGGCTGCGGTTGAGGGTGTGTTCGATGTCGAAGGTGAGGTGGTCGTAGCCGTAGTTGTAGCTCAGGTCGATGTTCCAGCCGCCGGCGGTTTCGCCGCGCAGACCGAACACGAAGGCGCGGTCCTTGGCGATGTTGTGGATCTGCGGCAGGAAACCGTTGGGATAGATCTGCGGCACGTTGCGGGCGTCGCCGGCGGGGCGGAAGAAGCCGTTGGACAGCGCGTCGCGTTCGCTGGCGGTGCCGAAGGAGTAGAAGGTCACGCCCTTGGCCGGGCTGTACTGGGCGTTGTAGGAGATCGCGCCCTGGTCGATCTCGGGGTCGCCGTAGCGCTGCACCACCTTGCCCAGCGGCGCCGACGTCGGCGTGACCGGGCCGAGGAACGGGCGCGCGCGGTCGGTCTGGTCGCTGTGCCCGGCCTGCGCCGCCAGGTGCAGCCAGCCGTTTTCGCCGAGCTTGAAGCCGCCGTCGCCGGACAGTTGGTATTGCTCGCCGTCGCCGGCGCTGTACTGGCCGTAGCGCGCGGCGATGCTGCCGCCTTCGCCGCTGCCCTTGAGCACGACGTTGATCACGCCGGCGATCGCGTCCGAGCCGTACTGCGCCGAAGCACCGTCGCGCAGCACTTCCACGCGCGCGATCGCGGCGATCGGGATCGCGTTTAGGTCGACCGGCGAGGAGCCGCGGCCCTGGCTGCCGTTGAGGTTGATCAGGGCGGTGGTGTGGCGGCGCTTGCCGTTGACCAGCACCAGCACCTGGTCCGGCGCCAGCCCGCGCAACTGCGCCGGGCGCACCGCATCGGTGCCGTCGGTGATCGCCGGACGCGGGAAATTCAGCGAGGGCAGGGCGCGCGACAGCGCGGTGGCCAGCTCGACGGTGCCGGTGGCCTCCAGGGCCTCGGGAGTGATGATGTCGATCGGCGCACTGGACTCGGCGACGGTGCGATCGCTGACCCGGGTGCCGGTGACGATCACTTGGTCCAGGGTGTGGGCGTCCGCGGCCGGAGCGCCCGGGGCAGGCGCGTCCTGGGCATAGGCCGGAGCGGCGAGGGCGGCGAACATCGCCAGTGAGAGCGGGGCGAGGGCGAGCGGACGGCGGACGCGAAAGGCTACGGACATGGTGCGCGGCTCCTTGCGGCAAGGGGATTGGTAACGATGTCATTCGGGTTTAACACGGCCGTAACAACCGGGTCAAACCCGTATTCGCATACGGAAATAGCCGTACGTCATGGTTCCGAGCATTGGGGTGCCCCGCTGCTTCCGCCGGCACCTCGGATCGGTCCCGCATAGCGGCGGGCGGCGCCCGGACCGGGGAATCGGGCCGAGAATTGGACCGCCTTCATGCCGTTTCGTCATGCGGGCGGCCGCGCATCGGCTGCTAACATGGCCGGGCTTGAGGTGATTGCCGGCCCCGCCGGCGATTGAAACGGGAATCCGGTGCGCCAGTCCTTCCAACGAAGCGACGGCTATTCCGGAGCTGCCCCCGCAACGGTAAGCAAGACGAACGATCCGCAACGAAGCCACTGTGCGCATGCATGGGAAGGCGCGGACCGGAGGGCTGGAGGCCCTCGCTTGCAAGCCCGGAGACCGGCCTGAGGCTGACCCGACACGCGGTGGGCGCTGTCATGGGGCCGCCTTGCGTCCGCGCGTCGCCGCCTCGTCGTTCCCTCCTGCGTGTCTCCGACCCATCGATTCCGCGCGGGTAGGCGCGGACCAGGAGCATGCTTTGAATTTCCGTTACTCCGTCCTTCGCCGCACTGCGCTGGCGACGGCGCTGCTGTCCGTCGCCGCCCCGGCCATGGCCGCCGATGCAGCCACCGACCTCGACCAGGTCGTCGTCACCGCCAGCCGCACCGCGCAGACCCAGGACGCGACCCTGGCCTCGGTCACCGTGATCGACCGCGAGGACATCGAACGCCTGCAGCCGGGCAACCTGCCGGACCTGCTGCGCGGCACGCCCGGCCTGTCGATGGCCAACCACGGCGGTCCCGGCAAATCGACCTCGCTGTTCCTGCGCGGCACCGAATCCGACCACGTGCTGGTCCTGATCGACGGCATCAAGGTCGGCTCGGCGACCAGCGGCGGCGCTTCGCTGCAGGACATTCCGGTCGAGCAGATCGAGCGCATCGAGATCGTGCGCGGCCCGTTCTCCAGCCTGTACGGCTCCGAAGCGCTGGGCGGCGTGATCCAGATCTTCACCCGGCGTCCGCAGGGCGCGTTCGCGCCGCACGCCAGCGTCTCGATCGGCAGCTGGCAGACGCGCCGCGGCACTTTGGGCGTGGGCGGCAAGGGCGAGAACGGCTGGTACTCGATCAACGCCGCCAGCGAAGACACCGACGGCATCAACGCCTGCCGCGGCAAGCCCTCGCCGGGCGGCGCCGGCTGCTTCACCAACTCGCCCGATCGCGACGGCTACCGCAACCTGTCGCTGACCGCTCAAGGCGGCTACCGCTTCAACGAGGCCTGGGACGCCGAAGCGCGTCTGTTCCGCGCCGAGGGCCGCAACGAGTACGACGGCAGCAGCAACAACCAATCCGACACCGTGCAGCAGATCGCCGGCGCACGCCTGCGCTACGCGGCGGCCGAGCGCGCGACGCTGAGCCTGAACCTGGGCCGCAGCGCCGACCTCAGCGACAACTACAAGAACGGCGTCTACTCCAGCACCTTCAACACCCGCCGCAAGCTCGGTTCGCTGCAGGGCGACTTCGGCCTCGGCGGCGGGCTGCTCAGCCTGGGCTACGACTGGCAGCAGGACGAAGTCGAAAGCAGCACCGTCTACGCCCACGACCGCCGCATCAACCGCGGTCTGTTCGGCCAGTACCAGTACGGCTTCGGCGTGCATTCGCTGCAGGCCAGCCTGCGTCGCGACGACGACAGCCAGTTCGGCGGCCAGACCACCGGCAGCGCGCTTTGGGGCTGGAACCTCAGCGAACAACTGCGTCTGACCGCGAGCTACGGCACCGCGTTCAAGGCGCCGACCTTCAACGAGCTGTACTTCCCCAGCTTCGGTAACGCCGATCTCAAGCCCGAGGAATCGCGCAGCTTCGAGCTCGGCCTGCGCGGCGAGCATGCCTGGGGCGGCTGGTCGCTCAACGGCTACGAGACCCGGGTCGACGACCTGATCGCGTTCGATGCTTCGATCGGCTTGCCGGGCAACATCGACCGCGCCCGCATCCGCGGCGCCGAGGCCAGCGTCGACACCACGCTCGCCGGTTGGGACCTGCGCGCCAGCGCGACCTGGCTGGACCCGCGCAACGACAGCCGCAGCGCCAGCCGCGACAAGATCCTGCCGCGCCGCGCGCGCGAAAGCGCACGCTTCGACGCCGATCGCCGCTACGGCCGCTTCAGTTTCGGCGGCAGCGTCTATGTCGCCGGCAGCCGTTACGACGATCTGGCCAATACCCGTCGTCTGGACAGCTACGCCACCACCGACCTGCGCCTGGGCTTCCGCTTCGACGAGTCCTGGAGCCTGCAGCTGGCGGCCAACAACGTGTTCAACCAGCGCTACGAAACCGCGTCCTACTACAACCAGCCGGGCCGCAACTACCTGCTGACCCTGCGCTACCGCCCGGCGAACTGATCGCCACGTCCACGCCGCCGAGGCCGCCGATGAACGCTCCCGCCCGACCCGTCTACTACAGTCTGTTCACCGCGCTCGCCGCATCGATGGTCGCGACCCGCTTCCATCATTTCGGCGACGCGTTGCATCTGCCCGATGCGTCGATGGCGGTGTTCTTCCTCGGCGGCCTCTGGTTGCGCCGGCACCTGGGCTTCGTCGCTTTCCTGGTCCTGGCCGTGGCGATCGACTGGATCGCCATCCAGGCCCAGGGCAAGAGCTTCTTCGAGCACTACTGCGTGACCCCGTCGTACGCCTTCCTGCTGCTGGCGTACGCGGCGCTGTGGTACGGCGGCCGCTGGTACGCCGAGCGTCTGCAGGCCACACCTCGCGCGCTGCTGGGCGCGTTCGGCGTCGGCCTGGTCGCGGCCTCGGTGTCGTTCCTGATCTCCAACGGCGCCTTCTACTGGCTCGGCGGTCGCTACGAAGACCCCAACATGAGCCAGTACCTGTCGCGGGTTTGGCAATGGGGTCCGCTGTTCGTGCGCACCACCCTGAGCTACATCGCCGTGGGCCTGGTCGCCTACGCATTGATCGCGCGCGCCGCCGGCACGCGCACCTCGCCGCGCGTCGCCAAAGTCTGATCGAGGGAGCCTACCGATGACCGCTAGCACCGCCCATTCCCTGCCGCTGGTTTCGCCGCGCGCCCAGATCGTCGTCGGCGTCGCGCTCGCGGCGCTGATGATCGCCACCCGCGGTCAGCATTTCGCCACCATCGACCGGCTGCCCAGCGCATCCTGGGCGGTCTTCTTCATCGCCGGCGTGATGCTGCGGCCGATGTGGATGCTGCCGCTGCTGTTCGTGCTGGCCTCGCTGCTGGACATCGTCAGCCTGGCCTCGGGCACGATCGGCGACTGGTGCCTGTCGCCCGCGTACTGGGCCTTGGCGCCGGCGTACGCGACGCTGTGGCTGGCAGGCAATTTCTACGCCCGCATCCATCTCGATCGCTGGTCGACGCTGCCGCGCCTCGCGCTGGTGCTGGTGATCGCCGCGTTCGCGGCCTACGCGTTCTCCGGCGGCGGTTTCTATTTCTTCTCCGGCCGTTATCCGGAACCGACCCTGGCCGGATTCGCCGGGCGCATCGCTCAGTATTATCCGCGTAGTCTCGGCACTCTGGCCGGCTACGTCGGCGCCGCGTTCGCCTTGTGGGCGGGTCTGCGCGCGCTGGGCGCGGTCCGCGCCACCCGGCACGGAGCCCGCGCATGAACGATCCGACTCTCAGCCAGGAAGACCGCCATCGCGAGCGCATGCAGCGCAAGAAGGAGCTGGTCGACCGCAAGATCGCCCGCGCCACCATCGAGCGCGGCGTGCTGGTGGTCAACACCGGCAACGGCAAGGGCAAGAGCTCGTCCGGCTTCGGCATGCTCGCGCGCTCGCTGGGCCACGGCTTCCGCTGCGGCGTGGTGCAATTCATCAAAGGCAGCTTTTCGACCGGCGAAGAGGCCTTCTTCCGCCGTTTCGAAGGCGAGCAGCTCGACTATCACGTGATGGGCGAGGGCTTCACCTGGGAAACCCAGGACAAGACCCGCGACATCGCCGCCGCGCAGGCGGCCTGGGCCAAGGCCGCGGCGATGCTGGCCGACGAGCGCTACGACTTCGTGCTGCTGGACGAACTCAACATCGCCCTCGCGCACCGTTACGTCGAACTCGACGCGGTGCTGGCGGCGGTCGCCGCGCGTCCGCCGCTGCAGCACGTGGTCATCACCGGCCGCGGTGCGCCCGACCGCCTGATCGAAGCCGCCGACACCGTGACCGAGATGCGCGTGGTCAAGCATGCGTTCCAGGCCGGCATCAAGGCCCAGAAAGGCGTCGAGCTGTAAGCGCATGAGCGCCAGCCATTCCAGCGACGATCTGCGTCACTGCCCGGCATTGCTGGTGTCCGCGCCGGCGTCGGGCCAGGGCAAGACCAGCGTCACCGCCGCGCTCGCGCGCTGGCATACGCGCCAGGGCCGGCGTGTGCGCGTGTTCAAGACCGGACCGGACTTCCTCGATCCGATGGTGCACGAACGCGCCAGCGGCGCGCCGGCCTACCAGCTCGACCTGTGGATGTGCGGCGAGGACGACGTGCGCGCGCGCCTGTACCAGGCCGCGGGCGAGGCCGACCTGATCCTGGTCGAGGGCGTGATGGGTCTGTTCGACGGCAAGCCGTCCAGCGCCGATCTTGCGCTCGCCCTGGGCCTGCCGGTGTTGGCGACCATCGACGGCTCGGCGATGGCGCAGACCTTCGGCGCGCTCGCCCTGGGGCTGGCGCGCTACCGCGACGGACTGCAGGTGCACGGCGTCGCCGCCAACCGGGTCGGCAGCGCCTATCACGCGCAATTGCTGCGCGAGAGCCTGCCGGCGCCGCTGCAATGGCTGGGCGCCTTGCCGCGCGATCCCGCGCTGGCCTTGCCCGAACGTCATCTCGGCCTCGTGTCCGCGGGCGAGTTGGGCGATCTCGACGCGCGCCTGGATGCGCTCGCCGACGCCTGGGCCGCACACGCCGACGCCTCGCTGCCGCCGCCGGTCGCGTTCGCGCCGGCCGCGCGCGCATCGGTGCCGCCGCTGCTGCGCGGCCGCCGCATCGCGATCGCGCGCGATGCCGCGTTCTGCTTCCTGTATCCGGCCAACCTCGACTTGTTGAGCGAAGCCGGCGCCGAACTCGTGTACTTCTCGCCGCTGGCCGGCGAGGGCCTGCCCGACTGCGATGCGGCCTGGCTGCCCGGCGGCTATCCGGAGCTGCATTTGGCGGCCTTGTCGGGCAACGATGGTTTGCGCCGCGACCTGCACGCGCACCGCGACGCCGGCAAGCCGCTGCTGGCCGAATGCGGCGGCCTGCTGTACCTGCTCGACACGCTCGCCGACAAGGACGGCGACCGCCAGCCGATGGCCGGACTGTTGGCCGGCAGCGCGGCATTGCAGCCCCGCCTGGCCGCGCTGGGACTGCAATCGGTGACGCTGCCCGAAGGCGAGCTGCGCGGCCATACCTTCCACTACGCGCGTGCCGAGATCGCGGCCGAGCCAATCGCGCATTCGTTCAATCCCAACGGCGGCCCCAGTCGCGAAGCGGTGTACCGCGACCGCCGCCTGAGCGCGAGCTTCGTCCACTTCTATTTCCCGTCGAACCCGACGGCGGCGCTGCGCCTGTTGCAGCCGTGAGCGCCATGCACGCCGTCGCTGCGATGTGGGCCGCGCTGCTGCTGGACCGTGCCCTGGGCGAGCCGCGGCGCGCGCATCCGCTGGTCGGTTTCGGCCGCATCGCCCAGACGATCGAACGTGCGCTGTACCGCGACGGCCGCGGCCGTGGCGTGCTGGCCTGGTCGCTTGCGGTGCTGCCGTTGACCGCGCTCGCCGCGATCCTGCAGCTCGCTGCGGCGCTGTACTCGCCCTGGCTGGCGGCGGCCTACGCGGCCGGCGTGCTCTACCTGTGCGTCGGTCTGCGCAGCCTGGACGAACATGCCACGCCGGTCGCGCAGGCCTTGCGCACGCACGACCTCGATGCCGCGCGCGCAGCGGTCGGCCGCATCGTCAGCCGCGACACCCAGGCCCTGGACGCCGAGCGCGTCGCCGCGGCGGCGACCGAGTCGGTGCTGGAGAACGGCAACGACGCGGTGTTCGGCGCGCTGTTCTGGTTCGCCGTGCTCGGTCCGGCCGGCGCGGTGCTGTACCGGCTCGCGAACACGCTGGATGCGATGTGGGGCTACCGCACCGTGCGCTACGAGCGCTACGGCTGGGCGGCCGCGCGCATCGACGACGCGCTCAACTATCTGCCGGCGCGATTGACCGCGTTGACCTACGCCGCGCTCGGCAACGCCGCGAGCGCGCTGCGCTGCTGGCGTCTTCAAGCGCCGGCCTGGGACAGCCCCAACGCCGGCCCGGTGATGGCCGCCGGCGCCGGGGCGCTGCGCGTGCGCCTGGGCGGTGCGGCGCCGTATCACGGCATTTGGGAGGAGCGCCCCTTGCTGGGCGAGGGCAATGCGCCCGATGCCGACGCGATCGCGCGGGCGCAGGCGCTGGTTCGTCGCGGCGTGTTGTTGTGGCTGGCGGCGCTCACTGTCATTGCGATCCTGGTGCGCCATGTCTCCATTTTCTGAGCGCGACGCCATGTCGCGGTGTCCGCTTGCGGGAGTTCGCGACCATGCTTGAACACGGCGGCCGTCTGTTGCGCGCGGCGCAGCGCTACGGCATCGCGCCCGCGGACTGGTTGGACCTGTCGACCGGGATCAATCCCGAGGCCTGGCCGGTGCCGGCGATTCCGGCGCGCGCCTGGCATCGGCTGCCCGAGGACGACGATGGCCCTACCGCGGCCGCGCGCGAGTACTACGGCGCACCGGAGCTGCTCGCGGTCGCCGGCTCGCAGGCCGCGATCCAGGCCCTGCCGTGGCTGCGTGCGGGTTCGCGGGTCGGCGTGCTCGCGCCCGGTTACGCCGAACACGCGCACGCCTGGCGTCAGGCCGGGCATGCGGTCGAGCTGTGCTCGGGCGCAGCCTTGTTCGAGCAGGCCGAGCGCTACGACGTCATCGTGCTGATCCACCCCAACAATCCCGGCGGCGACCGCTACCCGCGCGAGGCGCTGCTGGAGCTGCATGCACAGCTCGCCGCGCGCGGCGGCTGGCTGCTGATCGACGAGGCCTTTATGGACGCGACGCCCGAGGCCAGTCTCTGCCCCGACAGCGAGCGCGATGGCCTGATCGTGCTGCGTTCGGTCGGCAAGTTCTTCGGCCTGGCCGGCGCGCGCGCCGGTTTCGCCTGCGCCGCGCCGGCGTTGCTGCGCGCGCTGCGCGAACGCCTGGGCCCGTGGACCCTGAGCGGCCCGAGCCGTCATGCCGTGCAACTGGCCCTGGCCGACCGCGACTGGCAGGCGCGCATGCGCACCCGGTTGCGGTCGCAGGGCGCACGCCTGGCCGATTTGCTGGGTGCGCATGGACTCGCCCCCAGCGGCGGCTGCGCCTTTTTCCAGTGGCGGTGTTGCGAGGACGCGGCCGAGCTGCACGACGCGCTGGCCCGGCGCGGCATCCTCACCCGTTTGTTCGACGCGCCGCACAGCCTGCGTTTCGGCCTGCCCGGCGACGACGCGGCGTACGCGCGACTGAGCGAGGCCCTGGCCGAAGTCGTACCCGCACGGAGCCCGACATGAGCGGACGTGTGCTGATGGTGCAGGGCTGCACCTCCGATGCCGGCAAGAGCGCGCTGGTCACCGCGCTGTGCCGCTGGCTGCACCGACGCGGCGTGCGCGTGGCGCCGTTCAAGCCGCAGAACATGGCGCTGAACTCCGCGGTCACCGCCGATGGCGGCGAAATCGGCCGCGCCCAGGCGGTGCAGGCCCAGGCCGCCGGTCTGGCCCCGCACACCGATTTCAATCCGGTGCTGCTCAAGCCCAACAGCGACACCGGCGCGCAGGTGATCCTGCACGGCCGCGCGGTCGCCAACATGGATGCGCGCGACTACCACGACTACAAGCGCACCGCGATGCAGGCGGTGCTGGCTTCGCACGCGCGCCTGGTCGCCGGCTTCGACGCGGTGATCGTCGAAGGCGCGGGCAGCCCCGCCGAGATCAACCTGCGCGCCGGCGATGTCGCCAACATGGGCTACGCCGAGGCCGTGGACTGCCCGGTGCTGCTGATCGCCGATATCGATCGCGGCGGCGTGTTCGCGCACCTGGTCGGCACCCTGGCGCTGCTGTCGGACAGCGAGCGCGCACGCGTGGTCGGCTTCGTGATCAACCGCTTTCGCGGCGATATCGCCTTGCTGCAGCCGGGCCTGGACTGGCTGGAACGCGAGACCGGCAAGCCGGTGCTGGGCGTGCTGCCGTACCTGCAGGGTCTGCACCTGGACGCCGAGGACGCGTTGCCGCGCGAGCGCGCGCACAAGGCGCAGGCCGCCTTGCGGGTCGCGGTGCCGGCGCTGCCGCGGATCAGCAATCACACCGATTTCGATCCGCTGCGCGCGCATCCGCAGGTCGAGCTGCACTATGTCGGCCCCGGCGAGACGCCGCCGGCCTGCGACCTGATCGTGCTGCCGGGTTCCAAGTCCACCCGCGCCGACCTGGCCTGGTTGCGCGCGAACGGCTGGGAGGAGGCCATCGCGCGCCACCTGCGTTACGGCGGCAAGCTGATCGGCATCTGCGGCGGGCTGCAGATGCTCGGGCGCGCGGTGCACGATCCGCTCGGCATCGAGGGCGCGCCCGGCAGCAGCCCGGGCCTGGGCTGGCTGGAACTGGACACCACCTTGGAGCCGCACAAGCAGCTGCGCAACGTCGCAGGCAGGCTCGCGCTCGACGATGCGCCGGTGCGCGGCTACGAGATCCATTGCGGTCTCAGCAGCGGTCCGGCGCTGGCGCGTGCGACCTCGCGGCTCGACGACGGCCGCCTCGACGGCGCCTGGTCGGAAGACGGGCAGGTGTTCGCGAGCTACCTGCACGGCCTGTTCGACGAACCCGCCGCGTTGACCGCCTTGCTGCGCTGGGCCGGGCTGCGCGACGCCGCGACGGTCGACATGCACGCTTTGCGCGAAACCGGCATCGAGCGCCTGGCCGATGCGGTCGAAGCCCATCTGGACACCGGACGCCTGGCCGCATTGCTGGGCCTGAAAGCCAATACGGAAGCCGCCGCATGCGCACCCTGATTCTCGGCGGCGCGCGCTCGGGCAAGAGCGCGCTGGCCGAACGCCTGGCCGCGCGCAGCGCCGACGTGGTCTACATCGCCACCGCACAGGCGCGCGACGGCGAGATGGCCGCGCGCGTCGCCCATCATCGCGAACGCCGCCCCGCGCGTTGGCGCACCCACGAAGAACCGTTGGCGCTGACGACCGCGCTGCGCGAGCACGCGCGCGACGGCCGCTGCGTGCTGGTCGACTGCCTGACCCTGTGGCTGAGCAATCTGCTCGGCGACGAGCAGGATCCGGCGCGCTACGAGCGCGAACGCGAGGCGCTGCTGCAAGCGCTGCCGTCGCTGCCGGGCGAGATCGTGCTGGTCAGCAACGAAGTCGGACTGGGCGTGGTGCCGCTGGGCGAACTCACCCGGCGCTTCGTCGACGAGGCCGGCCGCCTGCACCAAACCCTGGCCACGCGCTGCGAGCGCGTGCTGTTCGTCGCCGCGGGCCTGCCGCTGGCGCTCAAAGGAGATCTGCCTTGAACGAGCTTGCGACCCCGTCGGCTGTGCGCGACTGGACCCTCGATGCCTGCGCAGTCCCCGACCGCGACTGCGAAGCGCAAGCCCTGGCGCGGCAGGCGCAACTGACCAAGCCGCCGGGTTCGCTGGGCGCACTGGAATCGGCCGCGGTGCGGCTGGCCGCCTTGCAGCACCAGCCGCGACCGGCGCTGGACCGGGTCTGGATCAGCGTGTTCGCGGCCGACCATGGCGTCGCCGCCGAGGGCGTGTCGGCGTTTCCGCAGGCGGTGACGGGCGAGATGGTGCGCAACTTCGCCGGTGGCGGCGCCGCGATCAGCGTGCTCGCGCGCGAATTGGGCGCGACCTTGGACGTGGTCAACCTGGGCACGGTCAACGATCCCGGCGAGATCGCCGGGGTGCGCCGCGCGATCGTCGCCGCCAGCAGCGCGAATTTCTGCGAGCAGCCGGCGATGAGCGCGGCGCAATTGCAGGCCGCCTTGGATGCCGGCGCGGACAGCGTGCGTCTGGCCTGCGCCGACGGCGCCCAGCTCTATATCGGCGGCGAGATGGGCATCGCCAACACCACCGCCGCGACCGCACTGGCCTGCGCGCAGCTCGGCGTCGCGCCGACCGAACTCGCCGGCGCCGGCACCGGTCTGGACGCGGCCGGTATCGCCCATAAAGCCGCGGTGGTCGCACGCGCGCTCGCCCTGCATGCCGACGCGACCGAGGCGCGCGAGCAGTTGCGGCGTCTCGGCGGTTTCGAGATCGCGGCCCTGAGCGGCGCCTTCGTCGCTGCGGCCCAGGCCGGCCTGCCGGTGCTGGTCGACGGCTATATCGCGACCGTCGCCGCGCTGACCGCGACCCGGATCAATCCGGGCGTACGCGATTGGCTGCTGTTCGCGCATCGCTCGCACGAGCGCGGCCACGGCCTGTTGCTGCAGGCGCTGGACGCACAGCCGCTGCTCGATCTGGGCATGCGCCTGGGCGAGGCCAGCGGCGCCGCGGTCGCGGTGCCGGTGCTGCGCCTGGCCTGCGCGCTGCACAACGGCATGGCCACGTTCGCCCAGGCCGGCGTGTCGGAACGCTGATGCCGGCCGCATCCATCGAACTGCTGCGTCACGGCGACACCGGTCAGCGCAGCTACCGCGGCCGGCTCGACGACCCCTTGCTGGAGATCGGCTGGAGCCAGTTGCGCGCGGCCGTGCTCGGTCGCGATTGGGATGCGGTGGTGTCGTCGCCGCTGCAACGCTGCGCCGCGTTCGCGCAGGATCTGGCGCAGGCGCGCGGTTTGCCTCTGCAGCTCGACGCGCGCCTGGCCGAGTACGACTTCGGCGACTGGCAGGGCGTGCCGATCGAAACCCTGGCCGACGAGCAGGGCGAGGCGCTGGGTCGGTTCTGGTCGAACCCGGCCGCGTATCCGCCGCCGGGCGCCGAAGCCTTCGACGCGTTCCGTGCGCGCCTGACCGCGGCGCTGGACGACGCGGCCGCGGCCTGGCCCGCGCGCCGCGTGCTGGTGGTGACCCACGGCGGCGCGATCCGCTTGCTGCGTTGTGTCTACGAAGGCCGCGACTACGGCGACATGGCCGGCATCGACGTGGCCCACGCGTCCCTGCATGCGATGAGCTGGCGCAGCGACGCCGACCGCATGGCGCAAGACTGATGCGCGCGTTGCTGGTCGCGATCGGTTTCCTGACCCGCCTGCCGGTGCCGGCGTCGGTGTTCGACGACGCGCGCGCGCAGTCGCGTTCTCTCGCCTGGTATCCGCTGGTCGGCGCGATCGTCGGCGGCCTGCTGTGCCTGCTCGCATGGCTGCTGCAGCACGCGCCGCCGCTGTTGTCGGCGGTGCTGTTGCTGGTGGCCTGGGTGTCGCTCACCGGCGCGCTGCACCTGGACGGCCTGGCCGACAGCGCCGACGCCTGGATCGGCGGCCTGGGCGACCGCGAGCGCACGCTCACGATCATGAAGGACCCGCGCAGCGGCCCGGCCGGCGTGACCGCGCTGGTGCTGGTGCTGCTGTTGAAGTTCGCCGCGCTCGCCAGCCTGCCGGCGCCGGCCTGGATCGCGCTGCTGCTGGCGCCGATGTTGGCGCGCGCCGCGCTGACGCTGGCGTTCCTGAGCACGCCTTACGCGCGCAGTGGCGGCATCGGGCGCGCCCTGACCGATGCGCCGCGCGCGGCCGCGATCGCGGCCTTGCTCGTCAGCGCCGCCGCGTGCGCGCTCGCGGGCTGGCGCGGCACGCTGGCGTTGGCGGTGGCGGCGTTGATCTTCCTGCTGTGGCGCCGCGCCTGCCTGCGGCGTCTGCAGGGCATGACCGGGGACACCTGCGGCGCCCTGGCCGAGATCACCGAAGCCGCGGTGCTGGTCGCGTTGGCGCTGTCGTACTGAGCCGAACACGACAGCTTCGGCATGACTCCGAAGCTTCCGCACACAGGGCGGCCGCATTGCGCACCGACATCCGGTAGAGGCAGCGGTGCGGCGGGGCGTAGGGGTGGCCGTTGTTGGCGACGCGGAACGGTCCGACCTTGCACGGTTGCGGTTCGGGCGGGCTGCGATGCGGCCCCAAACCGCAAGGCTGCGGTTCGCGACGGCACCGCTACGGTAGGCAAGCGCATCGCTGCGGTTCAGGGCCGCAGCGGTGCGGTTCGGGTGGGCAGGGCTGCGGTTTGGGAGGGCATCGCTGCGGTTCGCACGGGCAACGGTGTGGATTTGATCCACAACGTTGCGGTGTGGATGGGCAGCGTTCCGGGTTAAAGCCGCAGCGCTGCGGTTTGGAAGCGCAGGGCTTCGGTGCGAATGGGCAGCGCTGCGGTTTTGCGGCGCAGGGGTGTGGAGTCAGTCCACAAGATGGAGGTGCGGCGATGCGGTTCGCCGGGCTCACCGCATCTGCTTGCCGCTGGAAGCTTGCCGCCGGAAGCCGCGCCCAGGGCCTGAGCGCGGTGGAGGCTCAGGCGCCGACGGCGTCCAGGCGCGCTTCGAGTTCGGCGATCCGCGCTTCCAGGGCGGCCACGCGTTCGGCGAGCGCCGATCCGCCGCTGTCGCGACCGCCGCCTTCGTCGCCGCCCGAGTCGACGGCGTTCCAGACCGGTTCGCCGCTGAGCAGGTGGCCGTAGCGGTCTTCGCGCTGGCCGCTTTGGCGGCCGAGCAGGCGCACCAGCGGCGGCGCGTGCTGCGCGAGCCGTTCCAGCGCGTACTGCACGTCGCCGGTCGAATCGAACTTGGCCATGCGCTCGCTGCGCGTCAGCAGTTCGTTCAGGGTCTGCGGGCCGCGCAGCATCAGCAGCGCCAGCAGTGCGGTCTGCGGCCGGGTCAGGTCGAGCAGGGTGCCGGCGCGATGCGAGTAGCGCTCGGAGCGGCCGGTGTGCTGCGACTTCACCCAGCCGCGCGGTTCCAGCCGGCGCAGCACGTTGCCGACTTCGCCCTGTTCCAACTGCATCGTCGGCTCGCGCGCGGTCTTCTGGTTGCAGGCGACGACCACGGCGTTGAGCGTGAGCGGGTAGACGTCGGGCGTGGTCGCTTCCTTCTCGATCAGGCAGCCGATGATGCGCGCCTCGACTACGTTGAGCAGCGGCGCGGGCGCGTCGTCGGCCGCGTGGCCGGATTCTGCGGAGGGGATGGAGCTGTCGATCTCGCTCATGGTCGCTCGCTGTTGTTTCGGGAATGCGCTCAGACGAGCGTGGAGGACGGCGGCAGATGGCGCGCGCCGCGGTAGATCGGCGCGGCCATCACCATCTCGGCCAGGCTGTGGGCGAGCTCGCGTTCGGCCATCACCGCGCCGTCGGCGCCGTGTTCGATCAGGTGCCGGACTTCGTTGTCGCTGTGGGCGCGGGCGACGATGGTCAGGTCGGGCTTGATCGCGCGCAGTTTGGCGATGATCTCGCCGGCCTCCAGGGCCTGCGGGATCGCCAGCATCACCGTGGTCGCGCGCTCGGGCACCGCTTCAAGCAGCACGCGTTCGTTGACCGCGTTGCCGAGGATCGCCGGATGGCCGGCGGCGCGGGCCTTGGCGATCAGGCTGTCCTCGCCGTCGATGACCACCAGCGGGATGCGGTGTTCGGTCAGCAGCCGCGCCAGTTCGCTGCCGACACGGCCGTAGCCGATCAGGATCACGTGGTCGGCGATGTCCGGCGGCACCGGCGGCACCACCGGGTCGACCGCGGCTTCCTGCAGCGCCGCGGCTTCGCGCGCCTGCTTGCGATCCAGCCAGGCGAACAGCAGCGGGTTGACCACGATCGACAGCAGGGCGCCGGCCAGGATCAGGTCCTGGCCTTCCTGCGGCAGGATCTCCAACTGCAGGCCGAGGCCGGCGAGGATGAAGGAGAACTCGCCGATCTGGGCCAGGCTGGCCGAGATCATCAAGGCGGTGGGAGCGGCTTTGCCGAACGCGCGCACGATCGCATAGGCGGCGATCGACTTGCCGAGCACGATGATGGCGAAGGTCGCCAGCACCGGCAGGGGCTTTTCGACCAGGATCATCGGGTTGAACAGCATGCCGACCGAGACGAAGAACAGCACCGCGAACGCGTCGCGCATCGGCAGGGTTTCGTTGGCGGCCTGGTGGCTGAACTCGGATTCGTTGAGCAGCATGCCGGCGAAGAACGCGCCCAGCGCGAACGAGACCCCGAACAGCTCGGCCGAACCGAACGCGACGCCGAGCGCGATCGCCAGCACGCACAGAGTGAACAGTTCGCGCGAGCCGGTGCCGGCGACGCGTTCCAGGATCCAGGGGATGACGCGGCGGCCGACGATCAGCATCACCGCGACGAAGGCGCCGACCTTGGCGAAGGTCTTGAACAGCGCCTCCCAGATCTCGCTGGCGTCGCCCGCCTCGCCCTTGATCACGCCGGCCAGGGCCGGCAGCAGCACCAGGGCCAGCACCATCGCCAGGTCCTCGACGATCAGCCAGCCGACCGCGATCCGGCCCTTGACGGTCTCGACCAGGCGCCGTTCCTCCAGCGCGCGCAGCAGCACCACGGTACTGGCGACCGACAGCGCCAGGCCGAACACGATGCCGGCGCCGTGCGACCAGCCCAGGAACCGTGCCAGGCCCCAGCCCATCGCCGCCGCGACCGCGATCTGGACCACCGCGCCGGGCAGGGCGATCGCCCTCACCGCGAGCAGGTCGCGCATCGAGAAGTGCAGGCCGACGCCGAACATCAGCAGGATCACGCCGATCTCGGCCAGCTGCGGCGCCAGGGTCTGGTCGCCAACGAAGCCGGGCGTGAAGGGGCCGGCGATGATGCCTGCGATCAGATAGCCCACCAGCGGCGACAAACGCAGGCGTTGCGCCAGCGCGCCGAAGATGAAAGCCAGGACGAAACCGGCTACGAGGATCGCGATCAGGGAGGTGTGATGCATCGGGTCTCCTGTCGTGTCGGCTTTTAAGGATGTGGGCCGCTATCCGCGGATGCAAGCCGCGCGGTTTGCCGCAATCCTGCCGAATGTGGCCGCGAAGGCGACGAAAACGGCCGGTTTCCGGCTGCGGCAACGATCCGGCCGGCCGTCGTCAGGGCGCCGGGACCGGGGGCGCATGCCGCGCAGCGGCCCTGGCGGAGGCGGTCGGCGGCCGCCGAATCCGCTGCTCGGAGCGGCCCGGATCGGTCGGAAGCGGTCGGGCGCGGTCGGATTTGGCATCCGTGGCGGCATCGACGCAGATCGCGCGGGCGGCTGCGGCCTTCGGCCCGCTACACTATGCGCATGATTGCCTTCCGTGATTTCGCCCTTCGGCGCGGCGAACGCCTGCTCCTGTCCAAAGTCGACCTGACCCTGCAAGCGGGGTGGCGGATCGGCGTGATCGGCCGTAACGGCACCGGCAAGTCCTCGCTGTTCGCAGCGATCCAGGGCGAGCTCGAGTCCGACCTGGGCAACCTCGACATGCCCAGCCGCGTGCGCATGGCCAGCGTGGCCCAGGAAACCCCGGCCCTGGACGACCCGGCGCTGGACTTCGTCCTGTCCGGCGACGCCACCGTGTACTCGGTGCTGATGGCCGAGCGCGCCGCGGTCGAGCGCGAGGACTGGGAAGCCGTGGCCGAGGCCCACCACCGCCTGGAAGAACTCAACGGCTACGACGCCACCGCGCGCGCCGGCAAGCTGCTGCACGGCCTGGGCTTCTCGCCCGATACCCACGAACGCGCGGTCAAGGAATTCTCCGGCGGCTGGCGCGTGCGCCTGAACCTGGCGCGCGCGCTGATGACGCCGTCGGACCTGCTGCTGCTGGACGAACCCACCAACCACCTCGACCTCGACGCGGTGCTGTGGCTGGAACAGTGGCTGCTCAAGTACCCGGGCACCTTGATGCTGATCTCGCACGATCGCGAGTTCCTGGACGAGGTCACCACCCATACCCTGCATCTGCACGACGGCAAGGCCAAGCTCTACACCGGCGACTACACCGCGTTCGAGCGCCAGCGCGCCGAGCATCTGCGCCTGCAGCAGATCACCCACGAGAAGGCCCAGGCCGAGCGCGCTCACCTGCAGAGCTTCATCGACCGCTTCAGCGCCAGCGCGGCCAAGGCCAAGCAGGCGCAGTCGCGGGTCAAGCGCCTGGCCAAGATGGCCGGCACCGAGGCGGTGCGCGCCGAGCGCGCGCTGCGCATCGATTTCCCCGAGCCGGTGAAGCTGCCGCACGCGCTGCTGCGCCTGATGCACGCCGACTGCGGCTACGGCTCGCATACCGTGCTCAACCAGGTCGGCTTCATCCTCGAAGCCGGCGACCGGGTCGCGTTGCTGGGCCCGAACGGCGCCGGCAAGTCGACCCTGGTCAAGTCGCTGGTCGGCGAACTGGAACTGCTCAGCGGCGAGCGCGGCGGCCACCCGGACCTGCGCATCGGCTACTTCGCCCAGCACACGGTCGAATCGCTGCGCGAGGGCACCACCGCGATCGACCACCTGGCCGATATCGCGCCCGGCGTCGCCACCCAGCAGCTGCGCGATTTCCTCGGCAAGTGGAATTTCCCCGGCGACCGCGCGTTCGAAAAGGTCGATTCGTTCTCCGGCGGCGAACGCGCGCGTCTGGCGTTGGCGATGATCGCCTGGCGTCGGCCGAACGTGCTGTTGCTGGACGAACCGACCAACCACTTGGACCTGGACATGCGCGAGGCCCTGGCCGAGGCGCTCAGCGACTTCGCCGGCGCGATCGTGCTGGTCTCGCACGACCGCCACCTGATCGGCCTGGTCTGCGAAACCTTCTGGCGCGTCGCCGACGGCGTCGCCCAGCCCTTCGACGGCGACCTCGACGCCTATGCGGTATGGCTGCGCACCCGCGACAGCAGCAACGACGGCAAGGCCGCGGCCAAGGCCATCGCCGCGGCCGCGTCGACCGTGGTGCCGGCGGCGGCGCCGACCAAGCCGCGCGCCAAGGTCAATCCGCACAAGCTGGCCCAGGCCGAAGCGCGCGTGGCCGAGCTGGAATCCAAGCTGCATACCCTGGACATGGATCTGGCCGACCCGACCAAGTACGCCGGCGGCGGCGACAACGCGGCCGAACTGGCGCGCAAGCGCGACGCGGTGGCGGCGGAACTGGCCCAGGCCGAGGCGGAGTGGCTGGCGCTGTACGACGCGGCTTGAGTTTCGCCGACGCTTCGATATTGGACGCCAGGAGGCCGCCTCCGCTTTCTGTGGGAGCGGCGTAAGCCGCGATCGGCGGCCCTCGGCCGCGTCGGCTCCTTCGATCGCTCCGCTCTCGCTTTGGGGTAGGAGCGGCGTGAGCCGCGACCGTGAACTTCCCTTGCCGGCGATGGTTTCGCTTCCGGTCTCCTTCTGCTTTCTGTGGGAGCGGCGTAAGCCGCGATCGCGAACGCTCGGCCGCGCCTGCTCCGGTTGCTTTGGGGTAGGAGCGGCGTGAGCCGCGACCGCGAGCTTCGCTTGCCGGCGAAGGCTCCGCTTCGGGTCTGCTTCGGCTCTCTGTAGGAGCGGCGTGAGCCGCGACCGCGAGCTTCGCTTGCCGGCGAAGGCTTAGCTTCGGGTCTGCTTCGGCTCTCTGTGGGAGCGGCGTGAGCCGCGATCGCGAGCTTCGCTTGCCGGCGAAGGCTTCGCTTCGGGTCTGCTTCGGCTCTCTGTGGGAGCGGCGTGAGCCGCGATCGCGAACTCCGAGGTTCTGCGATGGCTTGGGTTCTTTATAGAAGCAAAAGCTTCCGCCCGCTGCGCGAGCGGGTCACTTTCTCTTGCTAGCC
This sequence comes from uncultured Lysobacter sp., assembly GCA_946480055.1. The sequence goes on from CAMLID010000009.1 coordinate 23,933, forward strand.
CAAGAGAAAGTAACCAAAGAGAAGGGCTTGCCTTGACAACCCTCCCGTGCGAGCTCGGTGCTTGCACGGGGATTTTTCGACGGGACATCCCTGTCCCTTCGAAAAACGGCGCGCCTCCTGCGCGCCGCCCTTCGGGTCTACGGGTGTTCGTCGTGGTTCGGGGCTATGGATTTCAATGCCGCGGCAACGGCAACGGCAACGGCAACGGCAACGGCAACGGCAACGGCAACGGCAACCGCAACCGCAACCGCAACCGCAACCGCAACCGCAACCGCAACGGCGATGTCCGGCGCAATGGCGGTCGTTCCGGCGTCGCCGCGTCGGGACTCAGTGCCTCACTGCAAACGCACTTCCAGATCGCGCCTCGCCGCCGCCACATTGCCGCTGTAATCCTTGGCGGTGATGCGCAGCGTGTAATTCCCCGGCGGCAGTTCGGTCGGCGTCCACAGGCCGGGCATGAGCCGGCCGTCGCGCGCGGTGTTGGTCAGCACGTAGCGGAAGCGCGTGATCGCGCTGCCGTGCACGGTGACGCCGCTGCCGTCGGCGTAGATGACCTGGACCGCCTCGTCTTCCGACGGCATGCGGTCGAACTGCAGGTTGGTGCGCGGGCTTTCGTAGCCCGGCAGCGGGGCGCCGGCCGCGTCCAGCCATTGGTAGCCCAGCGAATACAGGCCGAGCCGGCGTCGCGCCTGGTTGCGATCGACCTGGTCCCAGGCATCGACCACGATCTGCACCCCCGGCAATCCGCGCGAAACCAGCACGCGGTTCTGCTCGCGTTGCTCCAGCGGTTGGGCCGCGTCGTCGAGCAGGGCCACGCGCTCGATCTGCGGCGCGTGCTTATCGGCGTAGCCGACGAAGCCCAGGGTGATCGCGTTGCGCTGGTAGCCGCTGGCGCCGACCACCAGGTGCACGTGCGCCATCGGATTGATCGTGCCCAGTGCGTCGCCGACGCGGAAACGGGTGCCGCGCAGGACCCGGATGCGCTCGGGTTTACCGTCGTCGCCGAGGACCGGATGGAAGCGGCTGGGGTCGAGCGAATTGCCTTGCGGATCGCGGCCGACGCGCATGTGGATGTAGCTCAGCGTGTCGAGGGACATGCCTTCGCCGAGCGCGCCCAGGCCCCAGGTTCCGTTGGGGCTGCTGAGCTTGGCATCGGCGATCGCGAGCACGCGCTGGCCGACGTCGCCGGCGATGTCGAGGCCGTCGTGCAGATGGTGGCGGGCCTCGCCGTTGCCGTCGCCACGCACTTCGGCCAGGGTGCCGACCACTTCGTGCCAGCCGTCCTGCGGCGCCAGCGGCCAACGGCCTTCGCTGCGCGGCAGCGGATTCTGCGGCGAGGGGCCGACCGCGGCGAGCGTCGCCGCGCTGCCGGCCGCGACCGGTGCGATCCGGTGCACGCGATAACCCTGCGCATCGGCGACGTAGAGCGCGCCGTCGGGCGCCAGCGCCAGCGCCGACGGGCGCGCGAGGCGCTGCTCGGTGGTCGCGCCGGTGATGGTGCGCACGCTGCGGTCTAGGCCGATCTGGAGCACGCGCCCGCGCGCCATCTCGCCGACGTAGATCACGCCGTCGTGGGTGACGGCCAGGCTCAGCGGGCGCCGCATCGCGTCCGGCGGATCTTCCTGCATGCCTCGCAACACGGTGCTGACCGCGCCGTCGAGCCCGATGCGACGGATCGCGTTGTTGCGCAGGTCGGCGACCAGCACGCGGCCGTGCCGGTCCAGCACCAGCGCGGTCGGCGTGTCGAAGCGCGCCAGCGCGGCGGGACCGTCCTGGTAGCCCGGCCGCTCGCCGCCGGCGAGCGTGCGCACCTGGCCGTCGTTGCCGATCACGCGGATGCGGTCGTTGTAGGTGTCGGCGACGTAGACCCGACCCTGCGCATCCACGGCCACGCCGGTGGGACCGTTGAAGCGGGCCTGCGCGGCGGGACCGTCGAGGTAGCCGGCGCTGCCGTCGCCGGCCAGGGTGCTGACCACGCCCTGCGGGCTGAGCTTGCGGATCGCGTGGTTGCCGGTGTCGGCGATATAGAGATTGCCGGCCGCGTCCAGGGCCATGCCCGAGGGCGTATTGAAGGCCGCGGCAGCGCCGTTGCCGTCGCGGAAGCCCTCGCTCGATCCGGCCAGGCTGATCACGCTGCCGTCGGCGCGGATCGCGCGGATGCGGTTGTTGTCGCCGGCATCGGCCACGTACAGGGTGCCGTCGCGGCCCAGGGCCAGGCCGTAGGGGTCGGCGAAGCGCGCCTGCGCCGCGAGGCCGTCGCGCAAGCCGAGCACGCCGTCGCCGGCGCGCAGTTGCAGCTGCCCGGCCCAGCCTAGCGGGGTAGCCTGCGGCCCGGCGGGTTTGCGCGGGATGCCGGGTTCGAGCACGAAAGTGGCGGCCAAAGCGGCGGCGGTGAGGGCGACAGCCAGCCCCAGCCAGAGATTTCGGGTCATGCGGTTCCTGGTTGCGACGGCCGCGCGCGCGGGGCGGGGCCTTGAGCGAACCCGATTCTAACTAACCCGCTCTAACTAACCCGCTCTAGCGGCGCCGGCGGTGTCGGGCCGACCGGTCCAGCGCTTGCATCGGCAGCGTCCGGCCCCACACTGTGAGCCTACGTCGTTAAGAACCCAGCGTTTCCATGCCCATCTACGCCTTCCAGTGCAGCGCCTGCGAGCACGCGTTCGACCGCCTGCAGAAGCTGTCCGACGCCGACCCCAGCATCTGCCCGTCCTGCGGCGCGGAGGCGGTGAGCCGTCAGCTCACCGCGCCGCAGTTCCGCCTGGCCGGCGGCGGCTGGTACGAGACCGATTTCAAGAAGGACGGCGACAAGAAGCGCAACCTGGCCGATGCCGGCGGTTCGAGCGGGGCTAGCGATTCGGGGGCGGCCAAGCCGGCCGAGACCAAGGCCGAGCCGGCCAAGAGCGAACCCAAGCCGGCCGCCAAAGCCGCCGCCTCCGGCGATTAATCCTGGGCGCCTGATCCTGCGATCGCAGGGTCGATCGCGACGGGCACCGTAGCGGCGCCCGTCGCGACGACGATCAGTTACCGAACTCGCCGCGGCAGCCCTGGTTGACCCAGATCGCGTTACGCGAGTCGATGCCCCAGGTGCGGCCCTGGATGCAGGGCTGCTTGGAGATCTGCCGCAGCAGGCGCGGCATCGTATTGCCGACCGGCAGGGCGCAGGTCGTGGTCCGGTTGTTGACGCTGGAGCAGGTGACCCGACGGCCCGGCTGCGGCGGTGGCAGCACCTGGGCGTCGCCGACGAAATCGGCACGGCAGCCCTGGGTGACCCAGACCTGACCGTTCTGCGATTGCCAGGTGCGACCCTCGATGCAGGCCGAGCTGGACAGCTGGCGCGACATCCGGGTGCGCCCGTACCAGGGCACCGAGCAGGTCTGCGGACGGTTGTCGGTGCTTTCGCAGCGCACGGTCCGGCCGACCGGAGGCTGCGGGCCCTGGCCGGGGCCGAACTCGCCGCGGCAACCGCCGCTGACAAAGATGTTGCCGTCGCGGGACTGCCAGGTGCTGCCCTCGGTGCAGGGCGTCTTGGACAGCTGCTTGATCAGGCGCGAATAGCCGGGCCAGCCGGTGCGGCAGGTGCGCACGCGGCCGTCGGTGCTTTCGCAGCGGATCGTGCCGCCGGGCTGTGGACCGATCCCGCCGCCGCCGGCCAGGGACTGGGAGATGTCGGCCTTGATCCGGCTGAAGGTCCAGTTGGAGCGGTTGACCTGGTCGATATAGAAACGCAGCTGGTCGTCCGGGATGCGCTGGCCGTTGGATTGCTCGGAGTATTCCAGGCTGATCACCCGGACCTGGTCGTTGTAGGACAGGGTGCGCAGGTTTTCGGGCGCGTAGGCGCGCGTCTGCGGCTGGGCCTGGACCAGGACGGGAACGGCCAGGGCCGCCAGGCACAGCGCCAGCGACAACGGTTTGAGCAGTTTCAGCATGGCCATTCCCCTAGCCGGTGAGACACGCGGCAGACCGGGCCGCGGCCGGTAGTACGGAGCAATCTGGGTGGAGCGGATGTGGACCGAGTCCAGCCGCGGGCTACGCGGCCGGACAAGTAACCGGCCGGAGCCGTTAAGATAGCGTGTTCCTGGCCCAGGCCCGGACGCGCGCCGGCCCGCCCGGCGCCCCCCACCGTGCCGGCCCTGCCGCCGGCCGCCGTTTCGATCCCGGAGTTTCCATGCGTACCCACTTCTGCGGCCTCGTCGACGAGGCGCTGATCGGCCAGACCGTCACCTTGTGCGGCTGGGTCAACACCAACCGCGTCCAGAGCCATGTGGTGTTCACCGATTTGCGCGATCACGAGGGCGTGGTCCAGATCGTGGTCGATTCCGACATGGCCGAGCTGTTCAAGACCGCCGGCGACCTGAGCGTGGAGAGCTGCGTGCGCGTGACCGGCACGGTGCGCGCGCGGCAGGCCGCCAACGACAAGATCCGCAGCGGCAAGGTCGAGATCCTGGCCGCGACCATCGAGGTGTTGAACAAGGCCGAGCCGCTGCCGTTCCACGCCCACGAGAACGCCGGCGAGGAAACCCGCCTGACCTATCGTTACCTCGACCTGCGCCGTCCCGAGATGCAGAAGATGATGCGCACCCGCATCCGCCTGGTGCAGTCGCTGCGCCGCTGGCTGGACGCGCGCGGCTTCCAGGACATCGAGACCCCGATCCTGACCAAGGCCACGCCTGAGGGCGCGCGCGACTTCCTGGTCCCGGCGCGCATGCACCCGGGCGAGTTCTACGCATTGCCGCAGTCGCCGCAGCTGTTCAAGCAGATCCTGATGGTGGCCGGCTTCGACCGCTACTACCAGATTGCGCGCTGCTTCCGCGACGAAGCCCTGCGCGCCGACCGCCAGCTCGAGTTCACCCAGCTCGACATGGAGTTCGCCTGGGTCTCCGAGCGCGATGTGCAGGATACGGTCGAGGACATGATCCGCGTCGTGTTCAAGGAATCCATCGACGTCGAGCTGGACGCGCAGTTCCCGCGCATGACCTACGCCGAGGCGATGCGCCGCTACGGTTCGGACAAGCCCGACCTGCGCATCGAGCTGGAATTCGTCGACATCGCCGAGCTGGTCAAGAACTGCGAATTCAAGGTCTTCACCGATTGGGCCAACCACGCCGACGGCCGCGTGATCGCACTGCGCGCGCCGGGCGCCGCGGGCTGGTCGCGCAAGCAGATCGACGAGGCCGGCGCGCACGCGGCCAAGTACGGCGCCAAGGGTCTTGCCTGGATGAAGATCGAGGACGCGTCCAAGGGCCGCGAAGGCATCAACTCGCCGATCGCCAAATTCTTCGACGACGCGACCCTGGCCAGGATCGTCGAGGCCTCGGGCGCTACGAGCGGCGACGCGATTTTCTTCGGCGCCGCCGATTACAAGACCGCCAGCGACTTCATGGGCGCGCTGCGCCTGAAGCTGGGCAAGGACCTGGGCCTGGTCGGCGAAGGCTGGAAGCCGCTGTGGGTCACCGACTTCCCGATGTTCGAGTGGGACGAGGAAGCGCAGCGCTACGTCGCCCTGCATCACCCCTTCACCGCTCCGGCAGTGGACGACATCGCCGACCTGCGCGCCAACGCCAAGACCGCGGTGTCGCGCGGCTACGACATGGTGCTCAACGGCAACGAGATCGGCGGCGGTTCGATCCGCATCCACCGTCCGCAGATGCAGTCGGCGGTGTTCGATCTGCTCGGCATCGGCGCGGAAGAGGCCGAAGCCAAGTTCGGTTTCCTGCTCGACGCGCTCAAGTACGGCGCGCCGCCGCACGGCGGCATCGCCTTCGGCATCGACCGCATCGCCGCGCTGATGGCCGGCACCGAGTCGATCCGCGACGTGATCGCCTTCCCCAAGACCACCACCGCGCAGTGCCTGATGACCGGCGCGCCGTCGCCGATTCCGGACGCGCAGCTGGCCGAAGTGCACGTGATGGTGCGGCCGAAGGATCCGGCCTAAGCCTCGGATCCGGTTTGGGGTAGGAGCGGCGTAAGCCGCGACCGCGCCCCAACGGCCGCTTGCGACGCGGCAATCGCGCGGCCGGACGCAGTTGCGCGTCGTGATCGTCAACGCCGATATGTGCGGTTGCGCGGCCGTGGCTGGCGCCGCTCCTACAGGAAGCAGAAAGCGAGAGGGCTGGCTGGAACATGAGCGACGACTACCGCATCCGCCGCGCCACGCCCGCCGACGCGGCGGTGCTGTCCGATCTGGCCGCGCGCACCTTCGTCGAAACCTTCGGCCATCTGTATCCGCCCGAGCACCTGCAGCGTTTCCTCGACGAGAGCTATTCGGTCGAGGCGCAGGCGCGCGTGCTCGGCGACGCCGATTGCGCGGTCTGGCTGCTGGAGCGCGACGGCGTGGCGGTAGGCCACGCGCTCGCCGGGCCTTGCGGCTTGCCGCATGACCAAGTCGCTGCCGGCGACGGCGAGCTCAAGCGCCTGTACGTATTGCGCGAGGCCCAGAACGGCGGTTGGGGCGGGCGTTTGTTCCAGGTCGTGCTGGACTGGCTGCTGCGCGACGGCCCGCGCACGCTGTGGATCGGGGTGTGGTCGGAAAACCATGGCGCGCAGCGTTTCTATGCGCGCCACGGCTTCGTCCATGTCGGCGACTACGAGTTCGTGGTCGGCGATACCCGCGATCACGAGTTCATTTTGCGGCGTCCGGCTTAGGTCCGAGCGCCAACCCTAACCCGCTTTGGGGTAGGAGCGGCGTAAGCCGCGACCCGAACCCGCACGCATCGACGACTTGCCGATTCCGCGACAGCCTGCGGCTGCCCGCGCGATGATCCTCGCGCGGACCGCCGAACTGGCGCGGTCGCGGCTTACGCCGCTCCTACCCTGATCGCGGCGAACTGCCGGCGCCGCTCGACCGAGCCGGTCGGGCCGCTTTCTGTGAGAGCGACGTAAGTCGCGATCGCGTGAGTCGGGGCTTGCGTTGTATCCGAACTGCGCGAATCGCGGCTCACGCCGCTCCCACAGTAGTTGGCCTCGGTCCGTGGTTCAGCGCGCCGCCACCACATCCACCGCACCCAAGGTCAAGCGCCCCGTGCTGTCGCGGCCGACGTTCTGCGGCACGATGCCACGACGTCCCGGCCAGCTGTCGGCGAGCGCGAGCTTGAGCGTGTAGCGTCCCGGCGCCAGCGCCGCCGGCACGCTGGCCTGCAGCTCGCGGCTCTGCGGCGATCCCGGCAGCAGGCCGGTGAGCGGATAGTCGAGCGCCGACTTGGCCAGCACCACGCCGCCCGCGTCCAGCCAATGCAGCTCGGCCTGATAGACCTGGTACAGCGGCGCCACGCCGGTGTTCTCGATGCTCAGGCTCAGCGGCAGGCTCGCACCGGCCGCGACCTGATCGGCCCAGGCCGCGCGCCGCACGGTGAACTCGTAGCCCAGTGCGCGCTTGATGCTCAGCACCTTGGCCCGGAACGCCGCGGTGCCGGTGTTCTCGTGCTGGCCGGCCGGGCCCAGCCAGGTGAAGTGGTAGTCGCGCACCAGCTTGACGATGTCGGCGGGGCGGTCGGTCCACAGCTTCTTCTGGTCCGCGTACGGACTTTCGCCGCCGATCGGATTGAGCTGCCAGTTCTGGCGCGCGGCCGGCACTTCGTTGCGATAGCCCCATTCCAGGTTCCACCAGCCGGTGTCGTCGCAGCGCTTGAGCCTGGGCGAATAGGCGCTGCACATCGCGGTGTAGGACGGGAAGAAGTCTTCGCTGAAGCCGAAGCTGGCGCCGCCGACATCGCTGGCGCGCGCGTAACGCGTGTGCAGCGGCGTCTGCGCGAAGTTGTTGGTGTAGGCGTCGCGCACCAACGCGCGGGTGGTCGCGTCGGGCTCGTAGCTGGGGCAGCCGGAGGTGTGCCACTCGCCCCAGAAGCCGAGCAGGCCGACATGCACCGCGGTGATGCGCGGGTCGCCGTCGTAGCGGCGCGCGAACGCGCGCACGAACTGCTGCAACTGCTCGCGCATCGCCGGCGTGTTGTAGTCCGGCGCCACGCCGGGGCCGTCGCCGCCGCAGTTGCTGTAGGCGTGGCCGGGGATGTTGAGCGGGGCCTGGCCGAGGAACTTGGGATAGTCGCGCTCGGGCTGCTCGCCGTCGTAGTAGTAATGAATGTTGTTGCCGACGCTGTCGGGGTAGTCGGCGACCGGGCGCAGCACGAAGGTCGCGTTCGGATCCTCGGCCAGGATCGGCGCGAGGTGGCGTTGTTCGAAGCCGGCCCAGTCGTACTGCTCGTCGGCGGTTTCGACTTCGCGCCAGGGCAGGTAGATCTGGTAGATCGAGGCGCCGTAGTGGTTGTCGGGCAGGCCGCCGTCGGCGCCGACCGTGGTGCCCCAGAGCAGGAAACCGCGGTGCGGGTTGGACAGGTCGTCGTTGCTTTGGGCGGGGAGCAGTTCACCGGCGCGCGCGGGCGCGAGCAGGGCGGTCAGCGCGATCGCGACGGCGAGGGCGGCGGGTGCTACGGGTCGCAGGTCCATGTGAACTCCGTGAGTGGGGGCGCGGCGATGGTGAACGCTGCGCGCACTGCCGGGAGGGGCGCGACATCACAGTCCGACATGTCCCGTGGGTGGGACAACGGTTCCGCTAGCGGGGTCACGCTTGTTCCACGCGTTGTGCGTCTTCGGCATGTCTTTTGGCTTTGGTGTAGGAGCGGCGTAAGCCGCGACCGCGCCAGTCGGGCGACCTGCGCAGGTTCGTGAGCATGGCGGTCGCGGCTCACGCCGCTCCTACCCCAGGTCGGGACGGGGCAGGGAGACTTGGTTAGCATCGCCCCAGGCCCGATATCGCTTTCGTGGCGAACGACGGAGCGGCGATGGAGCGAGCGACGACGGCGGATACGACGCACCGGGTCCTGATGATCCACGGCATCTGGATGCCGGCGCTGTCGATGCGCTGGCTGGGCGCGCGCCTGGCCGAGGCCGGCTACGAAAGCAGCACCTATGCCTACGCCGGCGCCGGCGGCGGGCCGGACGCGGCCCTGCCGGGGCTGCTCGAACGCCTGGCCGAACCGACCCACATCCTGGCCCACAGCCTGGGCGGCCTGATCGCTCTGAGCGCCTTGGCCGCCCAGCCCGAACTGCCGGTGCCCCGGGTGGTCTGCCTGGGCTCACCGCTGTGCGGCAGCGCCGCGGCCGGTGGGCTGGCCCGGCGCGCCTGGACGGCGGCCGCGCTGGGCCGCAGCGCCGACCTGCTGTTGCGCGGCTGCCCGCCCTGGTGCGGCCGGGCCGAGGTGGCGGTGATCGCCGGTTCGACCCCGCACGGCCTGGGCCGCTATTTCGGCGATCTCGGCCAGGACAGCGACGGCACCGTGGCGGTCGCCGAGACCCGTCTGGACGGCCTGCGCGACCATGCGGTGATCCCCGCCAGTCACAGCGGCCTGTTGTTTTCGGCGCAGGCGGCCCAGATGGCCGCCGCCTTCTTCCGCCACGGGCGCCTGCGCGCCTGAGGCTAGTCCGGCCGGGCGGCGAGGGCCCGGTTGTGACGGTCCGGCCCCGGCGGCGGCGCCCGATCGAGTAAAATCGCCGGCTTGTTCACAGATTGAGCCGGTAACGCCATGGGTAGAGGTCCGTCGATCGAAGCGCGCAAGAACGCCGAGGATGCGCGTCGCGGCAAGATCTTCACCAAGATCATCCGCGAGATCAGCGTGGCCGCGCGCCGCGGCGGCGGCGATCCGGGCGGCAATCCCAGCCTGCGCACGGCGATCGACAAAGGGCTTTCGGCCAACATGTCCAAGGACGTGATCGAACGCGCGGTCAAGAAGGCCACCGGCGCGCTGGAAGGCGTGGAATACGAGGAAATCCGCTACGAGGGTTATGCCCCGGGCGGAGTCGCGGTGATCGTCGACTGCCTGACCGACAACAAGGTTCGCACCGTCGCCGACGTGCGTCATGCCTTCGGCAAGTTCGGCGGCAACCTCGGCACCGACGGTTCGGTCGCGTTCCTGTTCCAGAAGCGCGGCGTGCTGTGGTTTCCCGCCGGCACCGACGAAGACCGGGTCACCGAGGCCGCCATCGAAGCCGGCGCCGACGATGTCGTGGTCTACCCGGACGACGGCTCGATCGACGTGCTGACCGCGCCGGACGCGTTCGTTTCGGTCAAGGCCGCGATGGAAGCGGCCGGTCTGGCCCCGGGCCAGGCCGAGATCACCTACCGCGCCGAGAACGACATCGCCGTCAGCGGCGAGACCGCGCAGCAGGTGGTCAAGATGCTCAACTGGCTCGAAGACCTGGACGACGTCCAGAACGTCTACTCCAACGCCGATCTCGGCGCCGACGCCTACGCGTAGACTGCCTGCGTGATCCGCATCCTCGGCATCGACCCCGGTTCGCAACGGACCGGCCTGGGCGTCATCGACGTTGCGGCCGACGGCCGTTGCACCTATGTGCACGCGCAGGCGCTCAAGCTGCTCGACGCCGAGGACTTCCCGTCGCGGCTCGGGCTGCTGTGCGAAGGACTGGAAGCGGCGCTCGACCAATGGCAGCCGCAGCAGGTCGCGATCGAGACCGTGTTCATGGACAAGTCCGCGACCTCGGCGCTGAAGCTGGGCCACGCCCGCGGCGCCGCGCTGGCGACCGTGGTGCGCCGGCGCATTCCGATCAGCGAGTACGCGCCGCGGGTGATCAAGCAATCGCTGGTGGGCCGCGGCGCGGCCGACAAGCAGCAGGTCCAGCACATGGTGCGGCTGCTGCTGAATCTGCCGGAAATGAAGCTGCAGGCCGACGCCGCCGATGCCCTTGCGGTCGCCCTGACCCATGCGCATATGAGTGCGACCAGCGCGCGCATCGGCCTGACCACGGCGCAATTGCGCAGGCGCGGCGCATGAGCGCGCCGCTTCGTCATCCCAAGGGAGCGGGTCCGTGATCGGACGTCTCAAAGGCATCATCGTGCATAAGCAACCGCCATGGGCGAAGCGGCGCGTTTGCGAGCCACTGGCTCGCGCGCCGCTGAGCGCCCGCGAGCTGTGCTCGCGGGCCGGAGGGGTTGAACCATGATCGGCCGCCTCAGAGGAACCCTGATCCACAAGCAACCGCCCTGGTTGATCGTGGACGTCAACGGCGTCGGCTACGAGCTGGAGGCGCCGATGAGCACCTTCTACGACCTGCCCGAACTGGGGCGCGAGATCGCGCTGTTCACCCATTACGCGCAGAAGGAAGACAGCGTCTCGCTGTACGGCTTCCTGCGCGAGACCGAGCGGCGCCTGTTCCGCGACGTCCAGAAAGTCAGCGGCATTGGCGCCAAGATCGCGCTGGCGGTGCTGTCGGGCGTGCCGGTCGAAGAGTTCGCGCGCCTGGTCCAGGCCGGCGACGTGACCGCGCTGACCCGCATCCCCGGCATCGGCAAGAAGACCGCCGAACGCATGGTGGTAGAGCTGCGCGACCGCGCCGCGGATTTCGTAGGCTCCGGTGCCGTCCTCGGCGGCAACGGCGTGCCCGCCGATCCGCAGAGCGAGGCCACCGTCGCCCTGCAGCAACTGGGCTACAAGCCCGCCGAGGCCGCGCGCATGGCGCGCGATGCCACCGCCGCCGGCGACGACGCCGCCGCCATCATCCGCAAAGCGCTAAAGTCCGCGCTTCGCTGAGCCCATGGCGGCGTACCCGCCCGGAGCACACGCACCATGGCTTCCACCGTTCCTTCCGCCGATGCGCAGCCGCGCAAGCAGGCCCACGACGCCCAGGGCCACGGTCACGGCCATGGCAGCAAGGGCCTGGCCGGGCTGGTCGTCGGTGCGATCGGCGTCGTCTTCGGCGACATCGGCACCAGCCCGCTGTACACGCTGAAAGAGGCGTTTTCGCCGCACTTCGGTCTGGTCGGCCCGCACATCACTCCGGCGGCGTTCCACGACACCGTGCTGGGCATCCTGTCGCTGGTGTTCTGGGCGCTGATGATCGTGGTCACTGCCAAGTACGTGACCATCATCATGCGCGCCGACAACGAAGGCGAGGGCGGCATCATGGCGCTGATGACCCTGGCCCAGCGCACCCTGGCCAAGGGCGGGCGCTCGGCGTATGTGGTGGGCATCCTCGGCATCTTCGGCGCGTCGTTGTTCTTCGGCGACAGCGTGATCACCCCGGCGATCTCGGTGCTCGGCGCGGTCGAGGGCCTGGAAGTCGCCGCGCCCGGCCTGCACCGTTTCATCGTCCCGATCACGGTGGTGATCCTGGTGATGGTGTTCCTGGCCCAGCGCTTCGGCACCGAGAAGGTCGGCCGCGTGTTCGGCCCGATCACCGTGCTGTGGTTTTTGGCTCTGGCCGCGATCGGCGTGCACAACATCGTCGATGCCCCGGAAGTGCTCAAGGCGCTGAACCCGATGTGGGGCGCGCGCTTCTTCATCGAACACGGCCTGCACTCGGTGCTGATCCTGGGCGTGGTGGTGCTGGCGGTGACCGGCGGCGAAGCGCTGTACGCCGACATGGGCCACTTCGGCGCCCGGCCGATCCGCTACGCCTGGTACATCATGGTGCTGCCCTGCCTGATGCTGAATTACCTGGGCCAGGGCGCGTTCGTGCTCGAACATCCGGCAGCGGTGCGCAACCCGTTCTTCGAGGCGGTGCCGACCTGGGCGCTGTACCCGATGATCGTGCTGGCGACGATGGCGGCGGTGATCGCCTCGCAGGCGGTCATCACCGGCGCCTATTCGATCGCGCGCCAGGCCATGCAGCTGGGCTATATCCCGCGCATGCAGATCAAGCACACCTCGCACGACACCATCGGCCAGATCTACGTGCCCTACATCAACTGGATCCTGGCGATCACGGTGATCGCGGTGGTGCTGGCCTTCCGCAGCTCGACCGCGCTGGCCACGGCCTACGGCATCTCGGTGTCGGCGACGATGCTGATCGACACCCTGCTGCTGGCGCTGGTCGCGCGCGCGCTGTGGCCGCGCTGGCGCGCCTGGGTGCTGCCGCTGTGCGTGGTGTTCTTCGTCGTCGACGTCGGTTTCGTGGTCGCCAACGGCGCCAAGTTCTTCGACGGCGCGTGGTTCCCGGTGGTGCTGGGCCTGACCGTGTTCACGGTGATGCGCACCTGGCGCCGCGGCCGCGAACTGCTGCACGACGAGGTGCGCAAGGAGGGCATCCAGCTCGACAGCTTCCTGCCCGGTCTGATGCTGGCGCCGCCGATCCGAGTGCCGGGCACCGCGGTGTTCATGACCGCCGACAAGGGCGTGGTCCCGCATGCGCTGCTGCACAACCTCAAGCACAACAAGGTGCTGCACGAGCGCAACGTGTTCCTGACCGTGGAAACCCTGAACGTGCCGCACGCGCCGCGCGAGAAGCGGCTCAAGATCGAAGCCATCGGCGACGATTTCTACCGCGTGCTGATCCGCTTCGGCTTCATGGAAATGCCCGACGTGCCGCTGGCGCTGATGCGCTCCTGCGACGCCGGCGGCATCTATTTCGATCCGATGGACACCACTTATTTCGCCAGCCGCGAGACTGTGGTCGCCAGCCGTCACCGCGGCATGCCGATCTGGCGCGATCGTCTGTTCGCCTTCATGCACCGCAACGCCGCGCCGGCGACCGGCTTCTTCCGCATCCCGGGCAACCGTCTGGTCGAGCTGGGCGCGCAGGTCGAAATCTGATCCGTGCGTACCCCGGCGTGGTTCCCGGGCTACGCCCCGGGTTTCGTCGAGGCCTGGCTCGTCGAAGCCTGGCTCGTCGAAGCCTGAGCCGGTCGCGCCGATCCGTGCGTTGCGCCGCGGGCGGGTCGCACGCGGCCATGCGAACATAGGCGCATGACCGAGAACCGCATCATCGCCCCCAGCGCGAACCGCGAGGACGAGGCCCTGGAGGCTTCGATCCGGCCCAAACGTCTGGACGAGTACCTGGGCCAGCAGCCGGTTCGCGAGCAGCTCAAGATCTACATCGAGGCCGCCAAGGGCCGCGGCGAGGCCCTGGATCACGTCCTGATCTTCGGGCCGCCCGGCCTGGGCAAGACCACCCTCAGCCACGTGATCGCCAACGAGCTGGGCGTCAACCTGCGCCAGACCTCCGGCCCGGTGATCGAGAAAGCCGGCGACCTGGCCGCGCTGCTGACCAATCTGCAGCCGCACGACGTGCTGTTCGTCGACGAGATCCACCGCCTCTCGCCCGTGGTCGAGGAAGTGCTGTACCCGGCGATGGAGGACTACCAGATCGACATCATGATCGGCGAGGGCCCCGCGGCGCGCTCGATCAAGCTCGACCTGCCGCCGTTCACCCTGATCGGCGCCACCACCCGCGCCGGCCTGCTGACCGCGCCGCTGCGCGATCGCTTCGGCATCGTCCAGCGCCTGGAGTTCTACAGCGCCGAGGAACTGACCAAGATCGTGCGTCGCTCGGCCAATATCCTGGGCATCGATTGCGTGCCCGAGGGCGCGGCCGAGATCGCCAAGCGCTCGCGCGGCACCCCGCGCATCGCCAACCGCCTACTGCGCCGGGTGCGCGACTACGCCCAGGTCCGCGCCGGCGGCCGCATCGACAGCGAGACCGCGGACGCGGCCATGGCCATGCTCAAGGTCGATCCGCAGGGCTTCGACGAACTCGACCGGCGCCTGCTGCAGACCATCATCGAGTCCTTCGACGGCGGTCCGGTCGGGGTCGAATCGCTGGCCGCCGCGCTCAGCGAGGAGCGCGGCACGCTCGAGGACGTGATCGAGCCCTTCCTGATCCAGCAGGGCTACCTGGTCCGCAGCGCGCGCGGCCGCATGGCCACGGCCAAGGCCTACCGGCACATCGGCCTGAAGCCGAAAGCCAATGCCAGCGGGCTTTTCGAAGAGGGTTGAGCGAGTGATTGCACCGGCGTTCAGTTGGCCGACACGCGTCTATTGGGAAGATACCGACGCCGGTGGCGTGGTCTACCACGCGCAATACCTGGCGTTCCTGGAACGCGCGCGCAGCGAATGGGTGCGTGCCCAGGGTTACGGCCAGGAGCGGCTGCGGCTGGAGTTCGAGCTGGTGTTCGCGGTCCGCGCGATGCAGATCGACTTCCTCAAGCCCGCGCGCCTCGACGACGCCTTGTCGGTGTCGGCGGAGCTGCGCGAGTGCCGCCGCGCCAGCCTGGTGTTCGCGCAGGCCATCCACCGTGGCGACGAGCGTCTGTTCACGGCGACGGTGCGCTTGGCCGCGCTGGACCCGCAGGACTTCCGCCCGCGCCCGATTCCGGCGGCGCTGTACGAGCCGCTGAAAGCGCTGGTGACCCCGGCGCCGCAAGAACCAACGTAACCATCAGGCCCGTGCTGCGGGCTACGGAGAAACAAGCATGACGTCATCGTTGATCGCGCTTCTGGCCACGACCGTGGAAGCCCTGCCGGAAGAGGCCGCCAGCGCGGTGACGCAGGCCGCCGCGAGCGCCGCGGGCGCCGACTTCAGCCTGCTGGACCTGGTGCTCAAGGCCAGCATCCCGGTGCAGCTGATCATGGCCTTGCTGGTACTGGCGTCGGTCACGTCCTGGATCATCATCTTCCGCAAATGGAAGGTGATCCGGCGTGCCAGGAACGAGGCCGACCACTTCGAGGAACGCTTCTGGTCGGGCGCCGAACTGAGCAAGCTCTACGCCGGCACCACCGAACGCGGCCGCGGCGTCGGCGGCCTGGAAGCGATCTTCGAAGCCGGCTTCCGCGAGTTCAACCGCATCCGCCAGCGTCGCGGCGTCGATGCCCGCGCCCAGCTCGAAGGCGCCCAGCGCGCGATGCGCGCGACCGGTTCGCGCGAACTCGACGGCCTGGAGCACAACCTCGAACTCCTCGCCAACATCGGCTCGACCTCGCCCTACATCGGCCTGGTCGGCACCGTGTTCGGCATCATGGTCACCATGCATTCGCTGATCTCGACCACCAAGCAGGTCGGCATCGCCGACGTCGCGCCGGGTATTTCCGAAGCGCTGCTGGCGACCGCGATGGGCCTGTTCGTGGCGATCCCGGCGGTCTGGGCCTACAACCGCTACGCCACCAGTGTGGAGCGTCTGGCGGTTCGCTACGACGCGTTCTCCGAGGAGTTCTCCTCGATCCTGCAGCGGCAGTCCCACCTCGACGAAGGCTGATGCGAGCCCCTCGCACGCGTCCGCATCCGAGCGCCAGCGCGCTCCTATGCCTTCCGCTGCAGCGGAAGGCGTCGTAAAGAATTGAGAGGAAGGCCATGTCCGGCATAACCGCGCGCCGCCATCGCAAGCGCAAACTCAAGGCCGAGATCAACGTCGTGCCCTACATCGACGTGATGCTGGTGCTGCTGATCATCTTCATGGTCACCGCGCCCTTGCTGACCCTGGGCGTCGACGTCGATCTGCCCAGGTCCAACGCCAAGTCGATCGAGACCAAGAACGATCCGGTCGTGGTCCAGATCGACGCCAAGGGCAACTACTTCCTCGCGGTCAAGGCCGGCAGCAACGAAGCGGTGACCCGCGACATGCTGCGCGCCCGCATGACCGCCCTGGTCGCGCAGAACGGCAAGGAAAAACTGCAGGTCTATATCGCCGGCGACGGCCGCTCCAATTACCAGCCGGTGATGCAGGCGATGGAGATCCTGCAGGGCGCAGGGGTCGAGAAGGTCGGTCTGATGAGCCAGCCGCAGAAGGGCGCGGCCCGATGAGGGAAACCAGCACCGACACCGCGCAAGCCGTCGGTCTGGCCCTGCTGCTGCACGGGCTGCTGATCCTGGCGATCCTGCTCGGCGCACTATGGAAGTTCCAAGGCGCGCCGGCCGGCGGCGGTTCGCCGATGGCGTCGGAATTGACCGACGTGTCCGACCTGTCGGCGGCGATGCAGCGCACGCTGCGCAATCGGCCCGAGCCGATCGCCGAACCGCTGCCTCAGCCCGAGCCGGAAATAGAGGACAGCCTGCCGTTGCCGCAGCCCGAGCCCGAGCCGCGTCCGCAGGATTCGCCGACGCCGGTGCAACAGGCGCCGCAGGACTTCATCCCGGACCCGGACGACCTCAGCCAGGAGCAGGTGGTCGATACGCCGACCCCGAACCCCTCCGACGAAAAGAAGCTGCAGGAAGCCAAGCAGCGCCAGGAACAGGTCGACCTGACCGAGCAGGAGCGCCAGGACGAGGCCCAGCGCCAGCAGCGTCTGACCGCGATGGAGCTGGAGCGCCAGAAGCAGCTCGAAGACGTCCGCCGCAAGCGCGCCGCCGCCGCGCGCGAGGCCAGCCTGGCCGAGCAGAAGCTCAAGCAGTTGGCCGACGCCCAGGCCCGCAGCGCCTCGAGCAGCCAGGCCGACGCCAACGCCGCCCAACCGACCCCGGGCGCCGGCGGCCAGGGCGATCCGGGCCTGATGGCGGCCTACCAGGCCGCGTTGCAGGCCGCGATCCTGGCCAAGTGGACCCGGCCCGAGAGCGTGCCGCTGGGCGCCAAATGCCGACTGGTCATCCGCCAGCTCCAAGGCGGCACCGTCATCGACGTACAGGTATCGTCGCCGTGCTCCTACGACGAGCAGGCGCGGCGCTCGATCGAGGCCGCTGTGCTCAAGGCCCAGCCCTTGCCCTACGCGGGCTTCGAGAAGGTCTTCAACCGCCAGCTCAACTTCAATTTCACCGCCCAGGATCAGTGACCGGGTTCCGGAACGGCCGCTTCAGCCTGAATTCGTTCAGCTTTGAGGCGGCGTTCACCTCCAAACTGTTAAGACTCGCAAGCTGAACAGTGTCCGTGCCGTACCTGTGCCCGTTTTGACCCGTAATGGAGTGCCGATGAACCGACCCCTGTCCTGGCTGGCCGTGCTGCTCGCGCTGCTGCTTCCGTTCTCCGCCGCCGCCCAGGGGCTGGAAGTCGATATCGTCGGCGGCAAGGCCGCGGCCCTGCCGATCGTGGTGGTGCCGATGCCCTACCAGGGCGCCGGCTCGGCGCCGCAGACCGACATCGCCAAGGTGATCCGCGACGACCTCAACCGCTCCGGCCAGTTCCGCGGCCTGCCGGTCGAGCAGATCGCCGACAAGCCCAGCCGCGGCAGCGAGATCAACTACCCGACCTGGCGTGCGATCAATCAGGACTACATCGTGGTCGGCCGCGTCCTCGACGGCGGCGCCGGCAGTTACCGCATCGAGTACGAACTGTTCGACGTCGCCAAACAGCAGCGTCTGGATGGTTTCGCCTACACCGCGCGCACCAACGCCGTGCGCGACGCCGCCCACCAGATCGCCGACAAGATCTACGAGCGCATCCTCGGCGTGCGCGGCGCGTTCTTCACCCGCATTGCCTACGTCACCGCCAACGGCACCGGCCGCAGCGCCGACTACGTGCTCAAGATCGCCGACTCCGACGGCTTCAACCCGCAGCCGGTGGTGCGCTCGCCCGAGCCGCTGCTGTCGCCGTCCTGGAGCCCGGACGGCAACCGCCTGGCCTACGTCAGCTTCGAAGGCGGCAATTCCTCGATCTACATCCAGAACATCAGCTCCGGCAGCCGCGAGCTGGTGGCCAAGTTCCGCGGCATCAACGGCGCGCCTTCGTTCTCGCCGGACGGCCGCCGCCTGGCCCTGACCCTGTCGCGCAGCGGCAACCCCGAGATCTACACCATGGACCTGGGCAGCCGCGCGCTGACCCAGCAGACCAACCATTTCGGCATCGACACCGAGCCGACCTGGAGCGCCGACGGCAGCAAGATCTATTTCACGTCCGACCGCGGCGGCCGCCCGCAGATCTACCAGGTCTCCTCCAGCGGCGGCGGCGCCACCCGCGTCACGTTCCAGGGCAGCTACAACGCCACACCCAGCGTGTCCTCGGACGGCAAGAAGATCGCGGTCGCCCAGGGCGCCGGAAACACGTATCGCATCGCCATGATGGACTCCAGCCTGGGTTCGGCGCGCTGGAGCACCCTGTCGCCAGGCTCGCTGGACGAGTCCCCGACCTTCGCTCCGAACGGCGCGATGATCATTTATGCTGCGCGCGAAGGCCGCCGGGGCGTGCTGTATTCGGTCTCCGCCGACGCCCGCGTGCGCGAGCGCGTGGTCCTGGACGACGGCGACGTACGCGAACCGGCATGGGGTCCGTACCGCACGCCGCGTTGATCGCGCGTCCCAGCCAATCCGCATCGCTTATCCGCATCCCCCGGCACCGGCTGTCTCGCTAGTCCTGCCCCCACGTTCCAACTGACGAGGAAGAACCATGAACAAGATCGCTCCCGCCACCGTCGGCAAGGTCGTGCTCGCCGCACTGCTTTGCACCGTCGCCGTCGCCTGCTCGAAGAAGGTCAAGGAAGTTCCCCCGACCGACACCGGCAGCAACGTCGGCACCACCCAGCCGTCGGACAATACCGGTCCGGTCGCCTCGGGCGCCTACGGCCCGAACGATCTCGACACCGACGCCTGCCTGCGTCAGCGCGTGGTCTACTTCGATCTGGACCAGGACAGCCTGAAGCCGGAATTCCAGGCCATCGTCGGCTGCCACGCCAAGTACCTGCGCGACCGTCCGTCCTCGCGCATGACTCTGGAAGGCAACGCCGACGAGCGCGGCAGCCGCGAGTACAACCTCGGCCTCGGCGAGCGCCGCGGCAATGCGGTGTCCTCGGCGATCCAGGCCAATGGCGGCTCGGGCAGCCAGATCACCGTGACCTCCTACGGCGAAGAGCGCCCGGTCTGCACCGACTCGAACGAGGACTGCTGGGCCAAGAATCGTCGCGTCGAGATCGTGTACACCGCCAAGTAATCGGACCCACGATCGATGCGCACGTTCGCACAGACCCTAGCGGCTTCGATCGTCTGCGGAGCGGCGGCCCTCGCGGCCGCCGCCCCCGCGTACGCCCAGCGTGCCAGCCTGGCCGACCGCGTCGCGGTGCTGGAGCAGCGCGCCGCCAACAACCAGGCCAACGTCGACCTGCTCAACCAGGTCACCCAGCTCAAGTCGGAAGTCCAGGCCCTGCGTTCGCAGGTCGAGGAATTGCAGCAGCAGAATCAGCAGCTGCAGCAGTCGAGCAAGAACCAATACCTGGATCTGGACGGCCGCCTGAACCAGCTCGAAGGCAGCGCGCCTGCCGCCGCGCCGGCTCCGGCCGCCGCTGCGCCCAAGCCTGCCGCCGCGCCGCCGCCGCACGCCGCCGCCCAGGACCGCCCCCCGGCGGTCTACGGCGACGCCGGCACCGTGGCCCAGAGCGCCGACGAGCGCAGCGCCTACGATGTCGCCTTCAACGCGCTCAAGGCCGGTCTGTACGCCGACTCGGCGCGCATGTTCCAGGCCTTCATCGAGACCTACCCGAACGGCACCTACACCCCCAACGCGCTGTATTGGCTGGGCGAAAGCTATTACGTGACCCAGAACTACCAGCTCGCCCTGGTCCAGTTCCAGGCCCTGTACGAGCGTTACCCGACCCACGACAAGGCCCCGGGCGCGCTGCTCAAGATGGGCCTGTCCCAGCAGGGACTGCGTCAGGTCGACGCTGCCGAGCGCACTCTGGGCGAAGTGGTCTCGCGTTTCCCCGGCACCGACGCCGCCCGCGCCGCGTCCGACCGCCTCAACGCGCTGCAGCTCGGCCGCCTGCGCTAAGCCTCCCCCTGTAGGAGCGGCGCAAGCCGCGACCACGCCAACCCGATCCCCGTCGACCCCGGGCCTGCCCGCGGGCGGGCCGCGTGCACCGCTGCATTCCAGCCCCGTTCCAGCCCATGTCGGCCGGCTCCGATAAACTATGCCTATGAATGCCGTCTCGACCGACGCGGCCCTGGCGTCGCCCGAACGCCTGCGGCTGACCGAAATTTTCCTGTCCCTGCAGGGTGAAGCCCGCAGCATCGGCTGGCCGACCGTGTTCGTGCGCCTGACCGGCTGCCCGCTGCGCTGCCAGTACTGCGATACCGCCTACGCCTTCCACGGCGGCGAGTGGTGGCAGATCGACGACATCCTGACCGAAGTC
Source organism: uncultured Lysobacter sp. (assembly GCA_946480055.1). The sequence continues at coordinate 44,701 of CAMLID010000009.1, forward strand.
GCCAGCCACGGCGCGCGCCACGTCTGCGTCACCGGCGGCGAGCCGCTGGCGCAGAAGCGCTGCATCGGCTTGCTGAGCCGGCTGTGCGACGCCGGCTACGAGGTCTCGCTGGAAACCTCCGGCGCGATCGACATTGCCGAGGTCGACCCGCGCGTGTCGCGTGTACTCGACATCAAGACCCCGGATTCCAAGGAAGCCCATCGCAACCTGTGGAGCAATCTGGCGCTGCTGACCGCGCGCGACCAGGTCAAGCTGGTGATCTGCAGCCGCGAGGACTACGACTGGGCCAAGGCCGTGGTCGCCGAGCACCGCCTGACCGAGGTCTGCGACGTGCTGTTCTCGCCCAGCTTCAGCCAGATCAAACCCAGCGACCTGGCCGACTGGATCGTCGCCGACCGCCTGCCGGTGCGATTCCAGCTGCAGTTGCACAAGATCCTCTGGAACGACGAGCCCGGGCGTTGAGAGTTCGGAACCAGATTCCGAGCGCGTGACGATTTCTTGCTCGTCATCCCCGCTTTCGCGGGGATGACGAGCAAAAGCATTAGCCGCTTCGACTAGCGTTACCCGATTCCCGATTCCCGATTCCCGATTCCCGATTCCCGATTCCCGGTATTCCTATGAAAAAAGCCGTCGTCCTAGTCTCCGGTGGCATGGACTCCGCCGTCGTCATCGCCATCGCGCGCGAGCAGGGCTATGCCGTGCACGCGCTGAGCGTGCGCTACGGCCAGCGCCACACCTCCGAGCTCGATGCCGCCGCGCGCGTGGCGCGTTCGCTGGGCGCGGTCGCGCACAAGACCGTCAACGTCGACCTGCGCAGCATCGGCGGCTCGGCGCTGACCGACGAGGCGATCTCCGTGCCGCTGGACACCGACCACCATCCGGTCGGCGTGGACGCGGCCAAGGACGACATCCCGGTCACCTACGTCCCGGCGCGCAACACCATCATGCTGTCGGTGGCGCTGGGCTGGGCCGAAGTGCTGGGCGCGGCCGACATCTACTGCGGCGTCAACGCGGTCGACTATTCGGGCTATCCCGACTGCCGTCCGGAGTTCGTCGAGGCCTTCGAGCGCCTGGCCAACCTGGCCACCAAGGCCGGCGTCGAGGGCGCGGGCCTGCGGGTGCGCGCGCCGCTGCAGTACCTGAGCAAGGCCGACATCGTGCGCGAGGGCATGCGCCTGGGAGTGGATTTCGCCGAAACCGTGTCCTGCTATCAGGCCGACGACGAGGGCCGCGCCTGCCGCCACTGCGACGCCTGCCGCCTGCGTGCCGAGGGCTTCGCCGCCGCCGGCGTGGCCGATCCGACGCGCTACGTCTGAAGCGCCGTGTCCGGCCCCGCTCAGTGGGGGCCTGACTCGGCGCGGACGGCTTGTTAGAATGGCCGACTCCGGCGCGCTGCCGGCGATGTTCCGGGCCGTTAGCTCAGTCGGTAGAGCAGAAGACTTTTAATCTTTTGGTCGTAGGTTCGAATCCTACACGGCCCACCAAATACGACGCCTGGGAGCGATCCCAGGCGTTTTTTATTGCCCATCCGACGCTGCGGCCGACGACGGGTCGTCGAAGATTTCCGCCAGGTCGCCGCGCTTGCCCATGAAACGTCCGGCCGCATCGCCGGCCAGGGCCAGGCCGGCGATCGCGACGATCCACAGCAGGGTCTCGCGCGCGCCGCGCTGCAGCGACTCGCGCCAACGCTCGAAACGGCCCTGCAGGCGCCGGCCCGCGAACAGGTACAGGCCCAGCAGCAGCAAGGGCGGCGCGACGAAGATCGCGTTGTAGACCAGCAGCAGCGGCAGCCATTGCCACAGCGCGAGCTTGGCCGAGGTCATCAGCGCCACGGCGGCGAAGTACGGCAGCGCGGTGACCATCTCGATCGCGGTGACGGTCGCCCCGAGCAGGACCATGCCGAGCAGACCGCCGATGCGCGGTTGCGGCTGTTGCGGCGCGGCTTTCGACTGCTTGGGGGCGAAGATGCCGTAGCCGAGCATGCTCAGGCCGAGCGCGAGTTGCAGCGCGAGCACCAGCGGATGATCGAAGGCCTTGCCGTAACGCTCGACCGCGACGCCCAGGCCCAGCATCAGCGCGACGCCCAAGGTCGCGTAGGTCAGGGCGATGCCGGCGATGTAGGCCAGCAGGCGCGGCGCCGCGCCGGGACGCGCCATCCACCACAGCGCGACGGCCAGGGCGGAAGGATTGACGCTGTCTACGACGGCCAGTCCGAGTACGGGCAGGACGATGTCGGTCATGCGGTTCGGGCGCCGGTAAGCGGGAACGGCATTGTGACGCAGGCATCGGCGGCAAAGCCTGGGCCGTTCGGCATGCTTCGGTGACGGGCTGGAGATTCCGCACATCGACGCGGACGCGCGCCGGGTCGAGCTCGGTTACCGAGCCGATGGCGTCGTCGCTGTGTATGCCGATGCGCCGCATGGAGCGCCGGAAACGCCCGAATCGCGTCGGGATGGATTGTCGCCGGCCATGCCAGCCACTATCGTGGCGATCGCCGAATACGGCGCTCATCCCCCGTCGAAAGGACTCCCATGCTTCGTACTTCGCTCAGTCTTCTGCTGCTCGCCGCTGCCGCGACCGCCATGCCGGCGCGCGCGGAAAAAACAGCCACTCCCGCCATCGCTGCACCGGATGTCGCCCATGCCAAGAAGTACGCCCAGGACGGCGTCAGTTTTTCGCTGCCGGGCAACTGGAAGGTGATCGAGAACACCGCCATGGACGAAGGCGGCGGGCGCGCGTTGGGGATCGAGGCCGACAAGCCCGACTTCGAGACCTTGGGGCTGGACATCACGCTCCAGGTCTATCCCGAGGACATCGCGCCATCGCTGCAGGGTGCGGCCGAATTCCTGGTCGAGCGCCAGATCGACGGCTCCAAGAACTACAGCCAGCCCAAGCACGCTGATTACAAGTTGGGCGGCCGTTTCCCGGCCCTGGTCTCGCGCTACAACCACACCGTGTTCGGCAACGACTCGCCGTATGCGAAGCGCGTCGACCTGTACGCGATCAAGCCCTGCGGCGAAGGCTGGGTCTGCTTGCTTTACACCCAGACCCTGGCCGCGAACGAAAGCGCCGCAAGCGCCGGCATGGCCAAGCTGTACGAAACGATGAAGTTCGCTTCCGCGCAGGAGTGAAGGCATGCGTCGCGGCGCGCCGCCGGCGCGTCGCGGCGAGCGCAGTCGGTCTTAAGGGAGTGGGGCCGTTGCGAGCCTGAGGCATCGACGCGGCCGTCCGGCGAATTCACCAGAATTTCCAGAACGGCTTCTTGTCCGCAGGTGCTTCGCTCGGCTCGGGCGGCGGCACGAACCCGAGGTAGGGAATGGCCTTGCCGCTGAAGCCGTCGATGGCCAGCGGCAGCGGCTCGAAGCTCCGCTCCAGCCAATCGGAATGATCCTGCCGGGCCTGCGCGGCTTCCGCATGGGTCAGCACCAGGAAACCGTGGGTGTCCGCGCCGCCGTAGGAATCGCTGTGCACGAACACGGTGTAGCGGTCTTTGAGGATCTCGGCGACGGAGGCGATCATGACGTAGCGGTCGCGGCCGCTTTCGGTCAGCGGGATCCGATAGGTCTCGCCGCGGTGGACCAGCTCCCGGGGATCGTCCTCGTCGAGCATGCCGATCGCATCGGCTTCGTCGAGCTCGTCCGAGAAACCGGTGACGACCTCCGACTCGAACGAACGCCAGTCGATCCAGATCAAGGCGTTGGACAGTTCGTCCTCGTCCAGCGTTACCAGCGTTTCCAGGGGAATGCGCATGCGTGCTCCTTGGGAGCGAAGGTCCGAGGAATGCGGCCGCGCGCCGTCGCGTTCAGCCGAAGCGGTCGGCCAGCGCGTCGGTCGCCGACACCAGCACATCCACGATCGCCGGATCGGCCGCGCTGTGGCCGGCCAGGACGATGCGCAGTTCGGCTTCCGGCCAGGCCTGGGACAGGTCGTAGGCGTTCTTGGCCGGGCAGATGATGTCGTAGCGGCCGTGCACGATGGTCGCCGGGATATGGCGAATGCGGCCGATGTCGCGCAGCAGCTGATCCGGCTCCAGGAACACGTCCTTGCGGAAGTAGTGCGCCTCGGCGCGGGCGACGCTGATCGCGACCCGCGGTTCGTCGAAATTGCCCGCTTCGTAGGGGTCGTGGATCAAGGTGGTGCTGCCGCCCTCCCAGTAGCCCCAGGCCTCGGCCGCGGCCTGGCGCACGGCCGGATCGTCGCTGTCGAGCCGGCGCCAGTAGGCCTCGGTCAGATTGTCGTGCTCGTCCTGCGGGATGTGGTCGAGATAGCGCTCCCAGCGCTCGGGGAAGATCCAGCGCGCGCCGCCGTCGAGTTCGTTGAACCAGCGCATTTCGTATGGCCGGCCCAGGAAGATGCCGCGCAACACCAGGCCGAGCACGCGCTCGGGATGGGTCTGGGCGTAGGCCAGGGCCAGGGTCGAGCCCCAGGAACCGCCGAACACCACCCAGCGGTCGATGCCGAAATGTTCGCGGATCGTCTCGATGTCGGCGACCAGGTGCCAGGTGGTGTTGTCGCGCAGTTCCGCGTGCGGGGTCGACTTGCCTGCGCCGCGCTGGTCGAACAGCACGATGCGGTAACGCGCCGGATCGAAGAAGCGGCGGTGGTAGGGCGAGACGCCGGCACCGGGACCGCCGTGCAGGAAGATCACCGGCAGGCCGTCGGGATTGCCGCATTCCTCGATATGCAGTTCGTGCAGATCGTCGACCGCCAGACGTTGGGTGCGGTAGGGCTCGATCTCGGGGTATAGCTCGCGCATGGGCCGCGTTCCGTGAGGTTTGCGCAAGCATACGGCGAGGCGAAGGCGGGCACGATAGGGAGGCGGTGGAGCGGTGATTGCGATGGCCGCGCGAGCGTGTCCGATCGTGGCGACAGGGCGGCGACCTGGCGCTGGTCGGCTTCCTGTGGGAGCGGCGTGAGCCGCGATTACGTAAGCCACACGCCGGCGCGAGCGGGTAGCGATTGCGAACCCCAAACACGAGAGCCCGGCGTAACAGCAGGATCAGGACGCGTAAGGGGAGGGCGCAATCGCGGCTCACGCCGCTCCCACAGGAAGGGGGCGACGCGGTGTTTTGGGTAGGGGCGGCGCGAGCCGCGACCGTGTTGTCTCGTGTCGAGGCGACCGCACCCGTAACCTGCGTTGCGTCATTGGCCGCGCCGGCGGTTCGATGGCATCGACTACGCAGAGCGTGCGCCGGTGCTTGGGATTCGGGGTCGCGGCTTGCGCCGCTCCTACCCCAAAGCGGCGTGCGGCTCAGGCGTGGTCGAGCAGATGCTGCAGCACCGCCTCGCCATAGCGGTCGAGCTTGCTGGCGCCGATGCCGGGGATGCCCGACAGGTCGTCGAGGTCGTCCGGTGCGGCTTCGGCGATCGCGCGCAGGGTGGCGTCGTGGAAGATCACGTAAGCCGGCACGTTCTGTTCGCGCGCGGTCGTCGAGCGCCACTCGCGCAAGGCGTTGAAGCGCGCCAGCGAGGCCGGATCGAGATCGATCATCGGCGCTGCGGTGGCGCCGCCGCGGGTCTTGCGGCTGCGTGCGGTCTTGGGCTGTTCGGTGCGGAAACGCAGGTCGCGCTCGCCGCGCAGCACCGGGCCGCTGTCGGCGGTCAGACGCAGTGCGCCGTGGCGTTCGATGTCGGCTTCGAGCAGGCCGCCGGCGACCAGTTGCCGGAACACGCTGCTCCACTGACGCGCGTCCAGGTCGGCGCCGATGCCCCAGGTGCTGAGGCGGTCGTGGCCGAACTTGAGCGCCTTCTCGGTTTCGACGCCGCGCAGCACGTCGATCACGTGGCCGGCGCCGAAGCGCTGGCCGGTGCGGTAGACGCAGGACAGGGCCTTGCGCGCGGCTTGCGTGCCGTCCCAGCTTTGCGGCGGGTCCAGGCAGTTGTCGCAATTGCCGCAGGCGCCCGGGTGCGGTTCGCCGAACCAGCCCAGCAGCGACTGGCGCCGGCACTGGGTGGATTCGCAGTAGCCGAGCAGGGCGTCGAGCTTGCGCAGCTCCAGACGCTTGCGCTCCTCGCCGGCCTCGCCCTGCTGGATCAGCTGGCGCAGATTGACCACATCGCCCAGGCCGTAGCAGAGCCAGGCCTCGGCGGGTTCGCCGTCGCGGCCGGCGCGGCCGGTTTCCTGGTAGTAGCCCTCGATCGACTTGGGCAGGTCGATGTGGGCGACGAAGCGCACGTCGGGTTTGTCGATGCCCATGCCGAAGGCGATGGTGGCGACCATCACCACGCCGTCCTCCTGCAGGAAGCGGCGCTGGTGGGCGGCGCGCGAGGCCGCGTCCATGCCGGCGTGATAGGGCAGGGCGCGGATGCCGGCTTCGACCAGTTGCGCGGCCACTGCGTCCACGCGCCGGCGCGAGAAGGCGTAGACGATGCCGCTGTCGCCGCGATGGGCGGACAGGAAGTCCAGCAGCTGGCGGGTGCCGTTGTCCTTGTGGACCACGCGGTAGCGCAGGTTGGGGCGGTCGAAGGAGCTGACGAAGCGGCGCGCGTCCTCCAGGTTCAGGCGCTCGGCGATCTCGCGCTGGGTCGGGGCGTCGGCGGTCGCGGTCAGGGCGATGCGCGGGATGTCGGGCCAGCGCTCGTGCAGGATCGTGAGTTCGCGGTACTCGGGCCGGAAGTCGTGGCCCCATTGCGAGACGCAGTGGGCCTCGTCGATCGCGAACAGGGCGATCGGGGCGCGATCGAGCAGGGACATGAAGCGCCCGGTCAGCAGGCGCTCGGGGGCGACGTAGAGCAGGTCGAGCTCGCCGGCCAGCAACTGGCGCTCGACTTCGGCCGCGGCCGCGGCGTCCAGGGTGGAATTGAGGAAGGCCGCCTGCACGCCGAGCTGGCGCAGGGCTTCGACCTGGTCCTGCATCAGTGCGATCAGCGGCGAGACCACGATGCCGCAGCCGTCGCGCAGCAGCGAGGGCAATTGGTAGCACAGCGATTTGCCGCCGCCGGTGGGCATCAGCACCAGGGCGTCGCCGCCGTCGCTCACGTGCTGGACGATCTGCGCCTGCTCGCCGCGGAAGTCGGGATGGCCGAAAGTTCGGCGCAGCAGGTCGAGGGCGTGGTCTGGCATGACGCTAGTGTAACGAGCGCCGACGTTATGGCCCCTAAGCGGGAGGCGCGGTCCGCTGTAGGAAGTCGCCGCGGTCGGCGTCAGAGCCCTGCTATCCGGGCGGCGTGCGCTGCGGCCGGAGCCGCCGAACAGGGGCGACGATGGCTGGCCGACCCGCGAAACCGCCCCTGTGGGAGCGACGTAAGTCGCGATCGACCCGGGACCGCTGCAGCGCGGGCGCTCGGATCGCGACTTACGTCGCTCCCACAGGGAGCAAGGGCCTAAGTGCTTACTGCAGCAGCGAGCGCAGCATCCAGGCGTACTTCTCGTGGGTCTGCAGGCGCTGGGTCAGCAGGTCCTCGGTCGGGGCGTCGTCGGCGTCGTCGGCCTGGTCCAGCACGGCGCGCGCGGTGCGGCACACGGCTTCGTTGCCGACCACCAGCTGGCGTACCATCTCGCGCCAGTCCGCGGCTTCGGTCAGGCCCGGCTCCTCGGGGATCGAGGTCAGGCGCACGAACTCGGCGTAGGAACCGGGGGCGTTGAAGCCCAGGGCGCGGATGCGTTCGGCGATATCGTCCAGCGCGGTCCACTGCTCGGTGTACTGGGTCTCGAACATGGTGTGCAGGGCGTTGAACATCGGCCCGGTCACGTTCCAATGGAAGTTATGGGTCTTCAGGTACAGGGTGTAGCTGTCGGCCAGGAAGCGCGACAGGCCCTCGGCGATCTTCTTGCGATCGCCGGTGCCGATCCCGATATCGATCGAAGGCGCCTTGTTGGACGCCGCCGGCGATGCGGCCGGGCTGAGCGAGGCGGTCTTGCCGGTCTTGCCGGTTTTGCCTTTGCTCGGCTTGCTGGTCTTGGTCTTGGCCATGTGTTGCTCCCTTTTCGAGTGTTGCGGCGACAATAGGCGCTGCCGCCCGCGAAGTGAAATATTTTGTTTCTAGCGGAGCGATCCGCAAAAACTATCGAACGATGAAGTCTATAGACGCTCCTGCTAGCAATGCGTTACGCCAGGCCCGGCGCGCCATCGACGGCGCGCTCAGCCGCGACCGCGGCCGCCTGCACGGCCTATGGTCGCGCTGGAGCGGCAAGCCCGACGACACGGCCGCGCGCGATGCGTTCGCGCAGGCGCTGGCGACGTCGGTGTCGCAGCGCGAGTCGCGCGCGGCGGCGTTGCCTCAGGCCCCGGTCGAAGCCTCGCTGCCGATCGCGACCGAGGCCGAGCGCATTGTGGCCTTGATCCGTGAACACCCCGTGGTGGTGATCGCCGGCGAAACCGGCTCGGGTAAGACCACCCAGCTGCCCAAGCTGTGCCTGGCCGCCGGGCGCGGCGCCGCCGGCATGATCGGCTGCACCCAGCCGCGCCGGATCGCGGCGCGCGCGGTGGCGCGGCGCGTGGCCGAGGAGCTGAATACCCCGCTGGGCGGCGCGGTCGGCTACCAGGTGCGCTTCAACGAGAACGTGAGCGAGCGCACCGCGATCAAGTTCATGACCGACGGCATCCTGCTGGCGGAGATCCAGTCCGATCGCTGGCTGTCGGCCTACGACACCATCCTGATCGACGAGGCCCACGAACGCAGCCTCAACATCGACTTCCTGCTCGGCTATCTGAAACAGCTGCTGAAGAAGCGTCACGACCTCAAGGTCATCGTGACCTCGGCGACCATCGACACCGAGCGCTTCGCCGCGCATTTCGACGGCGCGCCCGTGGTCAGCGTCGAGGGCCGCGGTTATCCGGTCAACGTGCGCTATCGGCCGCTCGAAGGCGAGGGCGAGTCGGAAAGCGACGGCCGCATGCGCGAGGCGCGCCAGGGCGAGCGCAGCGTCAACGACGGCATCGTCGCCGCCTGCGACGAGATCACCCGCGAGGATCCGCGCGGCGATGTGCTGATCTTCCTGTCCGGCGAGCGCGAGATCCGCGACGCCCACCAGTCGCTGGAACGGCGCAAGTACCGCGAGACCGAAGTGCTGCCGCTGTACGCGCGGTTGTCGGTGCGCGACCAGGACCGGGTGTTCAATCCCGGCCCCAAGCGCCGCATCGTGCTGGCGACCAACGTCGCCGAGACCTCGCTGACCGTGCCGCGCATCCGCTACGTGGTCGATCCGGGACTGGCGCGGGTCAAGCGCTACAGCCCGCGCGGCAAACTCGACCGGCTGCACATCGAACCGGTGTCGCAGGCCAGCGCCGATCAGCGCAAGGGCCGCTGCGGCCGCATCAGCGAAGGCACCTGTTACCGGCTCTACAGCGAGGCCGATTTCGAATCGCGGCCGCGCTACACCGATCCGGAGATTCGCCGCGCGGCACTGGCCGGCGTGATCCTGCGCATGCTGTCGCTGGGGCTGGGAGATATCGAAGGCCGTGTTTCGGCAAAGCCGAAACGCGCATCCGAGTCGGACCAGCATGGTTCGGCTCGGATAATCGAGGATTTCCCGTTCCTGGAGCCGCCCGACGGCCGCGCGATCGCCGACGGCTGGCAGCAGCTGACCGAACTGGGCGCGGTGGACGAGCAGCGCAAGCTCACCGCGATCGGCCGCAGCATGGCGCGGTTGCCGGTCGACGTGAAACTGGCGCGCATGCTGGTGGCCGCCAACGACCACGGCTGCCTGCGCGAAATGGTCGCGATCGCGGCCTTCCTCGGCATCCAGGACCCACGCGAGCGCCCGGCCGATCAGCGCGCCGCGGCCGACAACGCCCACGCCGAGTTCGCCGATCCGCGCTCGGAATTCGTCGGCATCCTCAAGCTGTGGGACGCCTATCAGAGCGCGCACGAGGAGCTGACCCAGTCCAAGCTGCGCGGCTGGTGCGAGAAGCACTTCCTCGGCTTCCTGCGCATGCGCGAATGGCGCGAGCTGCACCGCCAGCTGAAATTGCTGTGCGAGGAATTGGGCTGGGCGATCAAGACCCTGCCCAGCGAGATCGATGCCGGCGCCTACGCCACCCTGCACCGCGCGCTGCTGGCCGGCCTGCCGACCCAGATCGGCCTGCGCGGGGACAAAGGCTTCTACGACGGTCCGCGCGGACGCAAGTTTCAACTGTTCCCCGGCTCGCCGCTGGCCAGGAAACCGCCGCCATGGGTGCTGGCCGCGACCCTGCTCGACACCGAGCGGGTGTGGTCGATGACCAATGCCACGATAGAGCCGGATTGGGCGATCCAGGAGCTGCCGCACCTGCTCGCGCGCCGTCATCACGATCCACGCTGGGCGCGTTCGCAGGGTCGGGTGGTCGGCAGCGAGCAGATCAGTCTGTTCGGCCTGGTGCTGGCGCCGAAGCGGCCGGTGCACTACGGCGCGCTGTACCCGGAAGAAAGCCGCGCGATCTTCGCCCGCGACGCCCTGGTCACCGGCGAGATCAACACCCGTGCTGCGTTCCTGCCGCGCAACCTCGCCACGCTGGCCAAGGCGCGCGACGAGGAAGCCAAGCAGCGCCGCGCCGGCCTGGTGGTCGATGAGGACTGGATGGCGCAGTGGTACCTGGACCGGCTGCCGCCGCAGGTGCACAACGTCCAGGCGCTGGACTCGTGGTACGCCAAATTGCCGGCCAACGAGAAGGTCGCGCTGGAATGGTCCAACGCCGATCTGATGGTCGGCGGTGAAAGCGAGGCCGCGCGTTTCCCGCCCTATCTGCAATTGGGCAACGCGCGCTTGGCAGTGCGTTACCGCTTCGAGCCCGGCGCGATCGACGACGGCATGACCCTGGCCGTGCCGCTGCACCTGCTCAACGCGCTGGATCCGGCGCAGCTGTCGTGGCTGGCGCCGGGTTTCGTCGCCGACAAGGCCACCGCGCTGATCAAGTCGCTGCCCAAGACTTTGCGCCGCAATTTCGTTCCGGCGCCGGATTTCGCCAAAGCGTTCCAGGAAGCGCATGCCAAGCCCGAGGCCGACGATCTGGTCGGCGTGCTTGCGCGCTTCCTGCGCAAGCTGACCGGCGTGGAGGTCGCGGCGACCGATTTCGATGCGGCATCGATCGAGCCGCATCTGCGCATGAACCTGCGCCTGCTCGATGTCGGAGAAGACAAGGGCGGCCGCAAGGCCGAGCCGGCGGTGCTGGCCGAGTCGCGCGACCTCGAACACCTGCGCGCGCGCTACGGCGAGCTCGCCGCGCGCGCGTTCGCGGCCCGCGCCGCCGACGGTCTGGGCCAGCGCGGCCTGACCGCGTTCCCCGAGCAACCGATTCCGACCTCGGTGCCCGGCGCCGCCGGCGTGCCGGCGTTCCCGGCCCTGCACGACGACGGCGACACGGTGTCGCTGCGCGTGCACGCCGAGCGCGAGGCCGCGCTGCGCGCGCATCCGGGCGGCGTGCGCCGGCTGCTGGCGATCGCGCTGGCGGACAAGCTCAAACAGGCGCGCAAGCAGCTGCCGGTGTCGCCCAAGACCGGGCTGCTGTACGCGGCGATCGAATCGGCCGCGCCGCGCCCCGACGGACCGCGCGACAGCGACCGCTTGCGCGACGATCTGGTCGGCGGCGCGCTGCGCTCGCTGCTGGGCGACGACGACGCCTTGCAGCAGGTGCGTGATGCGGCCGCGTTCGAAGCGCGGCGCGAAGAGGCCGCGCGCAAGTTGTTCCCGGAGGCGATGGAACGTCTGCGCCAGGCCGAAACCATCCTGGCCGCGGTCGCCGAGGCGCGCGCCAAGCTGGAATCGCCGCTGATGGGCTGGGCCAGCGGCAACCTCGACGACATGCGCGCACAACTGGCGACGTTGACCCCGCCGGGTTTCCTGCGCGAGGTGCCGGCCGAGGCCTTGCGCGAGTACCCGCGCTACCTCAAGGCGCTGGCCCTGCGCGGGGAACGCGCGTTGCGCGACCCGGTGCGCGATCAGGCGCGGATGCTCGAACTCAAACCGTTCGCGGACGCGCTCGCCGCCGCGACCGCTACCGGCGACGCGGCAGCGCCGGGTTGGCAAGCCCTGCGCTGGGATCTGGAAGAACTGCGCGTGTCGTTGTTCGCGCAGGAACTGGGCGTGCGCGGCGGGGTGTCGCCGAAGAAGTTGGCCAATAGGTTGGCGCAGTTGCGGAGCTAGGGCCCGCGGCAGTGACGCAATAGCGAAGCCACGCGCTGCGCGCGTGGGCCGAAACGTCACTTGATCCGCTGCACCCGCGCCTTGGGCAGGTCCTCATCGACCTGCAGGAACCAGCGCCCGCTGACGCCCGGCACCACCACGATCGGCGGCGCCTGCATCGGCTTGTGCAGCTTCAGGCTGCCCTTGAGCACGCGCCACTGCTGGCCGTTCTCCAGCGCGAACACGGTCCCCGGCGCCCATTCGGCGACATCGCCGACCAGGCGGCTGCGGATCGGACCGTCGCTGGCGCCTTCCAGCAGTCCGGCGTCGTCGCGGCTCGGCACCATCGCGGTGGTTGCTGCGGCCACCGGAACCTGCGGCGCGGCCGCGGCCTCGCGTTCGCCGTCCTCGCGCAGCAGGCGGTTGAGCAGGGCCAGTTGCGCCGAGCTCAGCGTATCCAGGCCGGTCTCGCGCAGCTGCTCGGGCGTCAAGCGGTACTCGACTTCGCGGTAGGGCGTCTGCGCGTCGGTCAGGCAGGGCAGCAGGGCGAGCGCGAGCAGCAGGGCGGTGCGGTGGAATCGATGCATGGGGATGCCTGGCGACGGGATCGGACGGGGGCGCCGACACCGGATTCCGGCACGGATCGCAGGCGGCGCTCGTTAGTTCGCTCAGAATATTGCGGAGATATGACGGTTTCTTGACGCCGCCAGCGCGGCGCAGAACGTCGCAGCGCCGTGCACGGCAACCGTTGATCGCAATACCCCGTTCCCGTGTTCCCGCGCGCCAGGCCCGTGCTGCGCACCAGGTTCCCTCGCTGCGAAGGGGAGCCGCGCGCTGACGAACCGTGGGTTCGTGCGCGGCCGAACGCCAGCAGGGCACGCCTGCTGGCCGGACGGGCTGGGGAGAACGCGTTCGCGCATCCCCGCCTGTACGGGGACGGCGTTCCAAGACGACCGCGTCCGTGCGTGGACGCGGCCTGGATACTTACTTGGTGCGCTGCACCTTGGCGCGGGCGTTGTAGCCCTGCACCGACAGATACCAGACATTGCCGATCAGGCCCGGGTTGATCTTCACTTCCGGGTTGCTGAGCTTGACGCCCGCCAGCGAGGCGTCGTCGGACTGCTGCCAGACTTGGCCGTTGTCGAGCACGTACTGACGGCCGCGACCGAAGCCGCGGAACTCGCCGCTGATGCGCGAAACGATCGGGTCGCTGGAGCCGCCGAAGTTGAAGAAACCGCGATGCTCGGTTTCGATCAGCTCCTTGGTGCTTTTGGCGGCCTTGGCGCTCTCGTCGCCGATCTTGCGGTTGAGCCAGTCGTTGAGACGGCCCAGCTCCGCCGCGTCGAGCTTGTCCAGGCCGGCGGCCTTGAACTGTTCGGGCGTCATCTGCTGTTCGATCGGCGGCTGCGACTGCGCGAACACCGTCAGTGGAGCCAGCGCGAGCAGGGTAGCGACGATCAGCGGGCGGGTGCGGAGCATGTGCTGTTCCTCGGGTCGGTTGGCCGCTAGTGTAGACGCTCCCCCATAGCGCTTCGATCCCGATACGCAATCCGCGATGAACGCATCGCCCGCCACCCCCGCTCCGGTCCAGACCGCGCTCGCGCACGCTTCGGCGGCGGCGATCGCCGGTCCGTTGCGACAGCGCCTGGACGAGGCCGCGGCCGACCCGGCCGCCGCGCGCGACGCCCTGGACGCGCCGCCGGTGGTCGCGGCCACCCTGGACGCGCTGGGCTTGCTCGGCGCCGACGGCGACACCGTCGCGGCCGCGTTGCTGCACGCCTATCCCGGCCTGGCGGCGGCGCTGGGCCCGGTCCTGGACAAGCAGTTCCCCGCGGTCGCGGCCTTGCTCGACGGTCAGCGCGCCGCGGCTCAGGTCTGGACCCTGCATGCCGAGCACGGTACGCGCTCCGGCCACGAAGGCTTGCGCCGGTTGCTGCTGGCGATCGTGCGCGATCTGCGGGTGGTGCCGATCCTGCTCGCGCGCCAGCTCGCGCGCATGCGCAACGCTGAGGCGCTGGCGCCGGACGCGCGCCGCGAACTGGCCGCGCTGACCCGCGACATCCACGCGCCGCTCGCCAACCGGCTCGGCATCTGGCAGCTGAAGTGGGAGCTGGAGGACCTGGCGTTCCGTTACCTGGAACCGCAGACCTATCAGAAGATCGCGCGCCTGCTCGACGAGAAGCGCGGCGACCGCGAGCGTTACATCGAACAGGTCAAGCGCACCTTGCGCGGCGCCTTGGCCGCCGCCGGGCTGCAGGGCGCCGAAGTCGCCGGCCGGCCCAAGCACATCTACAGCATCTGGAAGAAGATGCAGCGCAAGGACGTGCCGATCGGCGAGCTCTACGACCTGCGCGCGGTGCGGGTCATGGTCGAGGACCTGGCCGCGTGCTACGCCGCGCTGGGCGTGGTCCACGCCCAGTGGACGCCGATCCCGAGCGAGTTCGACGACTACATCGCGCGGCCCAAGCGCAACGATTACCGCTCGCTGCACACCGCCGTGGTCGGGCCGGAAGGCAAGACCCTGGAAGTGCAGATCCGCACTTACGAGATGCACAGCCAGGCCGAACTGGGCGTGGCCGCGCATTGGAAGTACAAGGAAGCCGGCAGCCAGGCCGCCGATGCCTCGTTCGACCGCAAGATCGCCTGGATGCGCAAGCTGCTCGACGCCCACGGCGAGGGCGGCCGCGACGGCGGCGACGCGACCCTGGCCGGCGAGCTCGACACCGAGCTGGTCGAGGACCGGGTCTACGTGCTCACGCCCAAGGGCGAGGTGATCGACCTGCCGACCGGGGCGACGCCGCTGGACTTCGCCTACCACGTCCACACCGAAGTCGGGCACCGCTGCCGCGGCGCCAAGATCGACGGCCGCATCGTGCCCCTGGACCACAAGCTGCGCAGCGGCGACCGGGTCGAGATCCTCACCGCCAAGACCGGCGAACCGCGCCGCGACTGGCTGGTCGCGGCCAACGGCTTCCTCGCCAGCGGGCGTTCGCGCGACAAGGTCCGGGCCTGGTTCCACAAGCTCGACCGCGCCCGCAACGAACAGGCCGGGCGCGAGCTGCTGGACAAGGAACTGCGCCGGCTCGGTCTGCTCGGCGCCGATCTGGCGCCGGCGCGCGAGCGCTTCAATCTGGCCAACGACGGCGACCTGCACGTGCAGGTCGCGCTCGGCGATCTCGGCCCGCACCAGGTCGGGCGCGCCCTGCTCGAACACGAACGCGCCGCGGCCGCGCCGCCGCCGCCCACGACCGGCACCACCACCCTGGCGCCGGTGCCGCGGCGGCGCCCGAGCAAGAGCACCGACTTCACCGTCGAGGGCGTCGGCAACCTGCTGGTGCAGCTGGCGCGCTGCTGCCAGCCGCTGCCGGGCGAGCCCATCGTCGGCTATCTCACCCGCGGCCGCGGCGTCAGCGTGCACCGTCCCGGCTGCGCGGCGTTCGAACGGCTCGCCGCGACCCAGCCGCAGCGTGTATTGCCGGTGGAATGGGGGCGCAAGGGCAGTGGCTACGAAACCGATATCGAAGTGCTGGCGCTGGACCGCAAGTGGCTGCTCAAGGAAGTCACCAACCTGATCGCCCAGGGCAATGCCCACGTGGTCAGCATCCGCAGCGACGTCGAGCGCGGCGGTGCGCGCGTGCGCCTGCGCCTGCGCTTGCGCGTGGCCGACTACGGCCAGTTGTCGACCCTGCTCGGCAAGCTGTCCTCGCTGCCCGGCGTGGAGCAGGCGCAACGTTGCTGAAACCGCGATCCGCGCCGTCACTCTGGTGAGGTGCTTACGGGGCTATGCTTCGGCGGTGACGTCCGAACTGCCGCCCAGCAACGATCGCAACGAACCGCCAGGCGGCCGCACGCCGGCTACCGTGCCGGCCAACACCACGCCGAACCGGATCGAACCCGAATTCGGGCGCTGGACCAGCCTTCGTTTCGACCCACACAGCCGCCCGCCGCGACGGGAGCCGGCGCCGCCCTGGTTCGGCTGGGGCGCGGCCGGCGCGGTGATGCTGGTGCTGCTGGCCCTGGTGCTGCTGCGTCAGCCGCTGGCGGACCGGCTGTGGCCCGATTCACGCCTGCAGCAGTTGCGCAGCGACGCCGCCGCGGCCCTGCGCGAAGGCCGCCTGACTTCGCCCGACGGGCGCGGCGCGCGCGAACTCTACGAGGCCGCGCTGGCGCTGGATCCCGACCGCGGCGAAGCCCGCAGCGGCCTGACCCGAGTCGGCCAGGCCGCGCTGGTCCGGGCCGAGCAGGCGATCGTGCAACGCCGTTATGCCGACGCCCACGCCGCCCTCACTTTGGCCGGTGAGCTGGCGGTGCCGCGCGCCCAGGCCGACGCCTTGGAGCGACGCTTGCGCGCCCGCGAAGCCGCCGACGCCGGCCTCGACCGTGTGCTGACGCAGGCCGCACAAGCACGTGCGGCCGGTCATCTCGACGACGGCGAGAACGCGGCGCTGCCCCTGTATCAGCGGGTACTGGCCTTGCAGCCCGACCGCGTCGAGGCCCTGGAAGGCCGCGAGGACACCCTCGCCGATCTGTTGCAGCAGGCGCGCCAGGCCCTGGCCCATGGCGATCTGCTCGCCGGCGCCGCGCGCATCCGTCGTGCCCAGGCCGCCGATGCCGGCCATGGCGAACTGCCCGATGCCTTGGCCGAACTCGCACGCCGCGCCGACGCCCGTCGCGGCGAGGCCGAGCGCGAATTGCGTCGCGGCCGCCTGCTCGAAGCCACCGAGAGCTATCGCGACATCCTGGCGGCGCTGCCCGAGGACCCGGCAGCGCAGCGCGGCCTGGGCGCGGTTGCGAGCGCCTATGCGCAGCGCAGCGAACGCCTGGCCGCCGATTTCCGCTTCGACGAGGCCGCCGCGGCCTTGCGCGCGGCCGACGCGATCGCGCCAACCACCGCGGCCGTGGTCGAAGCGCGCCAGCATTTGGAACGCGCGCGCCAGTCGCGCAAGCGTCTGGGCGGCGAACAGCCGATCGCCCAGCGTCAGCAGCGCCTGCGCGCCCTGCTGGCCGAAGCCGCCGCCGCCGAAGCGCGCGGCGAACTGCTGGCTCCGCCCGGCGACAGCGCCTACGACAAACTGCGCGCGGCGCAGGCGATCGCGCCGCAGGACCCCAAAGTGCGCGCCGCCGCCGCACGCCTGTTGCCGGCGGCGCGGCGTTGTTTCGAAAACGAGCTGCGCGGCAACCGGCTCAGCCGCGCCGGCGAATGCCTGGATGCGCGGCGCGCCTTGGAAGGCGAGGGCGCGGCCCTGGTGGATGCGCGTCGGCGTCTGGCGCAGCGTTGGATCGCGGTCGGCGATGAGCGCCTGGGGGCCGGGGAATTGCGCGCGGCGCAAGCGGCGCTGACTGCGGCGCGCGCCTTGGACTCGGGCGCGGTGGGCCTGGAGGATTTCGCCAACCGGGTGCGGGTTGCGGCGGCCGGAGTGAACTGACGCTCGGCTCGATCAGCTTTGCCTTGCTCGTCGCGTCCGCACAGTCCAGTTCTGCTTCGTAGGATGTGGTGAGCCGTAGGCGAACTGCATCGCCCGCCTGATCCCCGGTATTGCCAAGCAGCGTGGACGCGATGGTGCGGTCGTCACCGCACCCTACGGCTACGTCCTCATGGGAGGATCGGATTCAACCCTTCCCATGCAACAACACCCGCCGCACCACCTCGCGAGCCGCATCCAAAGAGAAGTGCGTCTCCACATTGCGCAAACCGTTCTCCGCCAAGCGCTGCCACAGCACCGGATCGCGATACAGCCGCAGCACGGCCTGCGCATAGTCGGCGGCGGTCTCGGCCACCAACGCGTCCTCGCCGTCGCGCAGATGCATGCCTTCGACCGCGCAGGCCGTGGCCACGACCGGCTGGCCGTGGGCCATGCTCAGGTTGACCTTGCCCTTGACCCCGGCGCCGTAGCGCAGCGGGGCCACGGCGATGCGCGCGCCGTCCATGTATGGGTCGAGGTCGGGCACGTGGCCGTGGATCTCGATGCCGGGCTGCTCGGCGAGCGCGGCGATCTCCGGCGGCGCGTCGGCGCCGATGCAGTGGAAGCGCAGCTCCGGCAGTTCGGCGCGGATCAGCGGGAACACTTCGGTGGCGAACCAGCGCACCGCATCCACGTTCGGCGGATGGCGGAAGCCGCCGACGAAGACCAGGTCGCGGCGCTGTTCGAACGCGCGCCCCGGGCCGGCGACGCGGTGCAGATTGGACAGGATGTCGACCTGCGCCTGCGGCGCATCCTGAGCCAGCAAAGTGCGCTCGACCTCGCTGACCACGAAGGTCGCGTCGGCGCGCGCGATGATGTCCAGCTCCAGCTTGCGCGTGGCTTCGGCCGCGCGCGCCAGAGTGGCGTCGCCGGCGACTTCGGCGCCGCGGCGTTCGCGCAGGTAATGCAGATCGACGGTGTCGAACACCAGCCGCGCCTGCGGCGCGTATTTGCGCAGCAGCGGCAGCAGTTCGCGCAGCACGTAGTGACGGCAGACCATGACGGTGTCGAAGCGCGGGCCGTGCTCGCGCAGCCAGGCCGGCAGGCGACCCAGTTGCGGCGCGGTCCACACTTCCACGCCCATGCGCTGCATCGCCTCGACCGAAGCGTCGGTGTGGGCGAGGTAGGCCGGCACGAACACCACGTGCGCGCCTTCCTCCAGCAACAGCCGCATCAGATTGACCAGGCGCAGCGAGCCGGAATCGCGATCCGGTTGCGGCACCAGCGCGTCGACGATCAACACGCTGCAGCGACCGCGCGCGAACGCGGCGCGATCGGCCGGCGTATCGGGCGTCCACTGCGCCGGCAACACCTCGCGCCATTTGTCCGCGAACACGCCGCGGTTGCGCACCTGATAGGCCTTGACGCCCGAACCGGTGTCGGTGCCGGCGGTGATGCCCTCGCAATGCACGACCCGCGACTTGGGCTGATAGACCACGCGCAGCCCGGCTGCGCGCACCGCGAAGGCGAGATCGGTGTCTTCGTAGTAAGCCGGCGCGTAGCGCGTGTCGAAACGGCCCAGGCGCTCGAACAGCGCGGTCGGCAGCGCGATCGCCGCGCCCGAGCAATAATCGGCGTCGCGCAGGAACGCGTAGCGCGGATGATCGGGCGCGTCGAAGCGGCCGTAGTTCCAGCCGCTGGCATCGGCGAACACGATCCCGCCGGCTTCCTGCAGGCGGCCGTCGGGATAGACCAGCTGCGCGCCGACCAGACCGACGTCGGCGTACTCGCCGAACGTCGCCAGCAGCACGTCCAGCCAGCCCGGCTGGGGGATGGTGTCGTTGTTGAGGAAGACCACGTACTCGCCGCGCGCCAGCGCCGCGCCGTCGTTGCAGGCGGCGATGAATCCGCCGTTCTGGCTGCGGCGGTGGTAGCGCAGCCCCTCAACCTGGCGCAGCGAGGCTTCGGTGGCGTCGGAGCTGCCGTCGTCGACCACGATCACTTCGAATGCGGCCTCGGACGGGCGCGCGGCGAGCGCGCGCAGGCAGGCCAGGGTGTGGGCGAACTGGTTGTAGACCGGGATCACGATGCTGGCGCGCGGCGTGTCCGAGGTCGGCAGCGCGAACGGGGCGAACGGCTCGGACTGCGGCAGCCACAGGGCCGCGCGCTGGGCATCGGGCAGGCGATGGAACTGGCGCAGGACGCGCTGCCAGGAGGCGCTCAGACCGCGGGTTCGCAGGCTGATCAGGCCGCGCCGCGCCAGGCCCGTTCCCCGGTCCAGCAAAAACCGAAGATCGGTCCAACTCATCGCCATCGATCGCTCGTCATGCTGAAGGGAATCCTTACTACGGGGTCGGGGGCCGGGCCCGCCGCGCGGCGGCGCCGGCCGGCTGCGTTAGACTCGAAGGCTACGAGGGCGCAGCCCTGTCATTGTCCCATGCCGTGGCCCGAATCGATTACGACGAAGACGACACCTCCGACGACTCCCGGTCGCACGACGGCGGCGCCCCGACCTGGAAACGGCGCCTGGTCACCTGGGTCCTGGCCGCGATCGGCCTGGGGCTGGGTTTCCTGATCCCCTATACGCTCTACCTCAATCACGAAGTCGGACAACGCTTCGGCCAGCTGCGCTGGCAGATCCCCACGCGCGTCTATGCGCGGCCGCTGGAACTGACTCCCGGCTTAACCCTGGACGCGGGCACGCTCAAGACCGAGCTCGACGCCTCGGCCTACCGCGACGACGGCACCGGCGCGCGCACCGGCACCTACGCCCGCGAGGGCGGCCGCTGGATCATCTCCAGCCGCGGCTACAACGATGTCGACGGCGCGGTCGCCGCGCGCCGGATCGAAGTGGTGCTGTCCGGCAGCCGCGTCGCCAGCCTGCGCGAAGCCGGCACCAAGAAATCGCTGAAGGTCGCGCGCCTGGACCCGGCGCGCATCGCCACCCTGTACGGGCAGAAGCAGGAAGAGCGCCGCCTGGTGCGGATCGAGGACGTGCCCGAACTGCTGGTCACCGGCCTGCAGGCGGTCGAGGACCGCGATTTCAATAGCCATTTCGGCATCGATATCTCCGGCATGATCCGCGCGGCGTTCAAGACCGCGACCGGCACCCGCCAGGGCGCCAGCACCCTGACCCAGCAGCTCGCGCGCAGCGGCCTGCTCGGCATCGGCCAGGAGCAGACCCCGACCCGCAAGGCCAAGGAAATCCTGTATGCGCTGCTGATCGAGGCGCGCTACGACAAGCGCACCATCCTCGAGGCCTATTTCAACCAGGTCTACCTGGGCCAGCGCGGTTCGCAGGCGATCCACGGCGTCGCCGCCGGCGCCGAGTTCTGGTTCGGCCGCGACCTGCGCGACCTCAGCACCGAGCAGTTCGCGCTGCTGATCGGCATCGTCAAGGGGCCGTCGTACTACGACCCGCGCCGCAATCCCGAACGCGCGCTGGAACGGCGCAACTTCGTGCTCGGCGAAATGCACGAGACCCAGCTGATCGACGATGCCGAATACCAGCGCGCGCTGAAGACGCCGCTGGGCATCACCAAGACCCCGGGCAGCACCGCCGCCAACCGTTTCCCGGCCTACGTCGATCTGGTTCGCCGCCAGCTGGCGCGCGACTATCCGGCCGATGCGCTGGCCGGCGCCGGCCTGAGCGTGATGAGCGGCATGGCGCCGTCGGCCCAGGCCCAGGCCGAGGGCGCGGTCGCACGCACCCTCAAGAGCCTGGACAACAAGCGCCGCCCGCCGCTGCAGGCCGGCCTGGTGGTCACCGACGTGCACAACGGCGAAGTGGTGGCCGTGGTCGGCAGCCGCGATGCCGCCCAACACGGTTTCAACCGCGCGGTCGAAGCGCAGCGGCCGGTGGGTTCGCTGCTCAAACCCTTCGTGTATCTGCTCGCGCTGGCCCAGCCGGGCAAGTACTCGCTGGCCAGCTACGTCGACGATTCGCCGGTTACCGTGACCCTGGGCAAAGGCAGGCGCTGGAACCCCGGCAACTCCGACGGCCGCAGCCACGGCACGGTGCGCCTGATCGACGCGCTGGCGCAGTCCTACAACCAGGCCACCGTGCGGGTCGGCATGCAGGTCGCGCCCGAGCGCGTGGCCGGTCTGATCAAGACCCTGGCCGGCATCGAGACCGACCCGAACCCCTCGCTGATCCTGGGCGCGGTCGACCAGAGCCCGTACGCGATGGCGCAGCTGTACCAGTTCCTCGCCTCCGGCGGCGAGATCCAGCCGCTGCATGCGGTGCGCGGCGTGCTCGACGCCAACGGCAAGGCGGTCAACCGTTACGACAAGGAACCGGCGCCGGCCCAGGAAGGCGACGCGATCGCCGCGCGCCTGATCACCATCGCCTTGCAGCAGGCGGTGTCCAGCGGCACCGGCCGCCAGCTGGTCAATGACGGCCTCGGCCGCCTGTCGCCGGCCGGCAAGACCGGCACCAGCAACGACGGCCGCGACAGCTGGTTCGCCGGCTGGACCGGCGACCACCTCGCGGTGATCTGGGTCGGCAACGACCAGAACCAGACCACCGGCCTGTACGGCGCCACCGGTGCGATGCGGGTGTGGTCGGCGATCTTCTCGCGCCTGCCCAGCGCGCCGCTGCAGGTCGGCGACAAGGGCATCGACTGGCAGTTCATCGTCAACCAGAACACCACCGACCCGGGCTGCGCCAGCGCGCGCCGCTTCGCCTTCGTCGCCGGGTTCGCTCCCGACTACGCGCCGTGCCCGATGCCGCAGGCCGAGCCGGAGCAGGAAAGCGGCGGCTGGCGCGACTGGTTCGGTATCGGCAAACGCGACGACGAGCAGCAGGCTCCGGCCGAAACCCCGCCGCCGCCGCAGGAGCAGTGAAGTGATGAGGTTCCGTTTCGCCGCGCCGCTGGCGCTGAGCGCCCTTTGCGCGGCCTGCGTCACCGCGCCGCCCGCGCCGGAACCGGCCTACGACGCCGAGACCGCGGTCGTGGCGATCCGCCGCTCCGCGGCCGGCGTGCGCGAGCTCGACGTGCAGCCGCTGCGCGACAACCGGGTCGAGGATCTGCGCCAGAGCGCGACGGCGCTGGAGAAACAGCGCAAGTACACCGAGTCCGCCGCCGCGCTGGACCAGGCCCTGGCGATCAACGCCGGCGATCCGGCTTTGCTGCAGGAGCGCGCCGAGGCGTCGCTGCTGCTGCGCAAGCTCGACGACGCCGAGCGCTACGCCAAGCAAGCCTTCGACGGCGGTTCCAAGGTCGGCCCGCTGTGCCGCCGGCACTGGTCGACGATCGCGGCCGTGCGCCAGCACCGGCTGGACGTGCTGAAGACCACGCCGGTCTACAAGGAAGACATGGCCGCCGCCAGCGCGAACATCGCCCAGACCGGCAAGGACGTGGCCGCCGCGCGCGCCCAGGTCGACGCCTGCACCGTTACCGCGCCGCCGCGGTACTGACGTCGATGAGGTCCCTGTAATGGAGCCTGGCCGCCTCGGCGTAGCCAGCCGCGCCGCATTGAGCGAGGGCGGCGACCTCGCGCGCAGCCTGTCCGCGTTCGCGCCGCGGCCGGCGCAGCAGGACCTCTCGGTCGCGATCGCCGACGCCTTCGAGGCGCGCGGCACCCTGCTGGCCGAGGCCGGCACCGGCACCGGCAAGACCTACGCCTACCTGGTGCCGGCGCTGCTGTCGGGCCTGAAGACCATCGTTTCCACCGGTACCCGCGCGCTCCAGGACCAGCTCTACCACCGCGATCTGCCGCGGGTCCGCGACGCGCTCGGGATCGGGCTCAAGACCGCGCTGCTGAAGGGGCGCGCGAACTATCTGTGCCACTACCGCCTGAAGCAGGCCCAGGGCGAGCCGCGCTTCGGCAGCCGCGAACTGGCGGCGCAGTTCCAGCGCATCGTGTCCTGGTCAGGGCGCACCCGCATGGGCGACTTGGCCGAGCTGGAGGCGCTGCCCGAGGATTCGCCGCTGCTGCCGATGGTGACCTCGACCGCCGAGAACTGCCTGGGCAGCGAATGCCCGTTCTTCGGCGACTGCTTCGTGGTCCAGGCGCGCCAGCGCGCCCAGGCCGCCGACGTGGTGGTGGTCAACCACCACCTGCTGCTGGCCGACCTGGCCCTGAAGCAGGAAGGCTTCGGCGAAATCCTGCCCGGGGCCCAGGCCTTCGTGGTCGACGAGGCGCACCAGTTGCCCGATCTGGCCGCGCAGTTCTTCGGCGAGGCCCTGAGCGCGCGGCCGCTGGTCGAACTGGCGCGCGATGCCCTGGCCGAGTGCAAGAACTCGCCGGGTTCGCTGGCGGTGATGCAGGGGCCGGCGCGCGATCTCGAACAGGCGGTGCGCGGGTTGCGCGCGGCCATGGACGAATTGCCGGTGCGCGCGACCCGCAAGCGCGCGGCCGAGCTGCCCGAGGTCGAGTACGCCTTCGACGTGCTGGCCGCGGCGCTGCAGCAGATCCAGACCGCGCTGGCGCCGCTGCGCGAGGCCGCGCCCGGGTTCGACGGCTGCCACGCGCGCGCCAAGGAATTCGAAGCGCGCCTGCGCCGTTGGCGCGGCGAACCGCGCAGCCACGGCGACGCCGACGACATCGTCGACGAGGAAGGCGACCCCTTCGAAGTGCGCGTGCCGCTGCCGACCGGGGACGCCGACGGTTTCGGCGAGGATCCGCCGCCGCCGCAGGCCGATGCCAGCGTGCTCTGGTACGAACTGACCGCGCGCGGCTTCCGCCTCAGCCGCACCCCGCTGGATGTCGCCGGACCCCTGGCCGAGCACCGCGAACGTTCGCGCGCGGCCTGGGTGTTCACCTCGGCCACGCTCGCGGTCGGCGGCCAGTTCCAGCATTACGCACACAAGCTCGGTCTGGTCGAACCCAAGACCCTGCTCGCGCCGAGCCCGTTCGACTGGCCGCGGCAGGCGCTGTGCTATCTGCCGCGCGGCCTGCCCGATCCGATGGTGCGCCACTACAACGAGAGCCTGGTCGACAAGCTGCGGCCGGTGCTGGAGGCCTCGGGCGGGCGCGCCTTCGTCCTGTTCGCCTCGCACCGGGCCCTGCGCGAGGCCGCCGAACTGCTGCGCGGCGGGCCCTGGCCGCTGTTCGTGCAGGGCGAAGCGCCGCGACCGGTGCTGCTGGAGCGCTTCCGCGCCTCCGGCAACGGCGTGCTGCTGGGCGCGGCGAGTTTCCGCGAGGGCGTGGACGTGGCCGGCGAGGCGCTGAGCGTGGTGGTGATCGACAAGCTGCCGTTCGCCGCCCCCGACGATCCGGTGTTCGAGGCGCGCCTGGACGCGATCCGCCGCGGCGGCGGCAATCCCTTCCGCGACGAACAGCTGCCGCAGGCGGTGATCGCGCTCAAGCAGGGCGCCGGCCGTTTGATCCGCACCGAGACCGACCGCGGCGTGCTGGTGCTGTGCGACCCGCGCCTGCTGTCCAAAAGCTACGGCCGGGTGTTCCTGGATTCGCTGCCGCCGCTGCCGCGGACCCGCGAGATCGCCGACGTGGCGGCGTTCTTCGCCCCGGGCGCCGATGCTGCGCGGGCCGAGTCGCTAGAATCTGGCTTGGACCCCAGCGAGGAGCAGGACCGTGACTGACACCGATCAAAGCCGCAAACCGCGCGTGCACGGACTGGGCGGCGTGTTCTTCAAGGCCCAGGACCCGGCCGCGCTGTCGCAGTGGTACGCGCGCCACCTCGGCATCGACGCCCAGGACTGGGGCGGCGCGCTGATGTTCTGGAACCGTGCCGACACCGGCGAAAGCGCCTGCACGGTGTGGTCGCCGTTCAAGGCCGATACCGAGTACTTCAAGCCCAGCGACAAGCCCTACATGCTCAACTACCGCGTCGACGACCTCGCCGGCACCCTGGCCGCGCTGCGCGCCGAGGGCTGCCAGGTGCTGGACCGTTACGAGGAAAGCGAGCAGGGCAAGTTCGGCTACGTGGTCGACCCGGAAGGCGCACTGATCGAACTGTGGCAGCCGGCGCCCGACGATGCGTCGACCGCGCCGCCCGCCTGATTCCCGCATGAGCCACGCAAAACCCTACGCCGCATGAAACTGCTCGCCTTCGAAACCGCGACCGAAGCCTGTTCGGTCGCGCTGTGGATCGACGGCGAAGTGCGCGAGCGCCACGAACTCGCGCCGCGCCGCCACGCCGAACTGTCCCTGCCTTGGGCCGAGCAATTGCTCGCCGACGCCGGCATCCGCAAGTCGCAGCTGGACGCGATCGCGCTGGGCCGTGGCCCGGGTGCGTTCACCGGCGTGCGCCTGGCGATCGCGCTGGGGCAGGGCATCGCGCTGGCGCTGGACCGGCCGATCGTGGCGGTGTCGACGCTGGCGACATTGGCGATGCGCGCCCATGCCCTGGCGCCAGCCGCTTCCTGCGGGAGCGACGTGAGTCGCGATGCCGCTGCCGATGAGACCGCAACTTCCCGCGTACTCGCCTCCATCGACGCCCGCATGGGCGAGGTCTACACCGGCGCGTTCGAGCTGCGCGACGGCGACGCGTTCGCGCTCGACCACGAAGCCGTGCTCGCGCCCGACGCCGTCGCCTTGCCCGACGAGCGCGACGGCTGGCTCGGCGTGGGCACCGGCTTCGGCGCAGCCGACGGCGCCCTGGCGCGGCGTTACAGCGCGCGTTTCGCCGCTATCGACGCGAGCGCTCTTCCGCATGCCGCGGATCTGGCCAAGCTCGCGGCCGCGGCCTACGCACGCGGCGAAGCCCTCGCGCCGGAGCGCGTCGAGCCGGCCTACCTGCGCAACAACGTCGCCCTGACCATCGCCGAGCAGCAGGCGCTGCGCGATTCGCGCTGACGCGCCGCGCATGACGTTCGACCTATAGGGCGAACGGGAACTCCGACGATATCCGCTGGGTCACTTCCTTCGCCCAAAAGGAGAAAGAAGCATGGCGAAGAAAGAGAAACAGCCGGGCCTGCGCGGTTGGCTGCGCAGCGAAGGCAAGCCCTTGCTGGTGATGCTGGTGCTGCTGACGGTGGCGCGGACCTCGTTCGCCAATCACTACACCGTGCCCAGCGGCTCGATGGAGCACACCCTGATGCCGGGCGACCATGTCGTGGTCGACATGTCGGCCTACGGTCTGCGGGTTCCGTTCACCGATACCACCCTGATTTCGCGCGGCCAGCCGCAACGCGGCGACGTGGTGGTGTTCAAATCGCCGGTCGACGGTACGCGCCTGATCAAGCGCGTCACCGCGGTGTCCGGCGATCGGGTCAGCGTGATCGATGGGCATCTGTCGATCAACGGCGTGCCGATGGCGTCGGCGGCCGAGCCGGATGTCGAACGTTTCGGCGCGCGCCGCGCGAGCCTGAATCTCGATGCCGGCGGCGGTCCCGACGTGTTCGACGCGACGATTCCGTCGGGCCAGGTGCTGGTGATGGGCGACCATCGCGGCAACAGCCAGGATGGCCGCTATTTCGGCCTGGTGCCGGCGAAATCGCTCTATGCCAAGGCGCTGGGCGTCTATTGGCGCAGCGGCGAAGGTCCGGTCTGGAAAGCGCTCTAGCGGCCGGTTGTCCCATGGCGCCGGGCTGGGCGGCGCTGGCCCGGCACTGCCGGCAGCAGCGGCGGGCCGTTTTTGAGCCGGCTTACTCGTCGACCAGCGCCCCGTCCGGCAGGAACTGCCAGGTCCGCGTCACGTGCAGGATGTCGGGGTTTTCGTCGGTGCGCGGCAGCGGCGGGTAGGGCTCGGCGAGGCGGGCGATACGCAGGGCCGAGGCGTCGAGCAGGGGAATGCCGCTGGATTGGACGATGTCGGCGCGCTCGACGCTGCCGTCGCGGCGCACCGCCACGCTGATCACGACCTGGCCCTGCAGCCGGCGCCGGCGCGCCTCGTCGGGGTAATTGAGGTTGCCGACCCGCTCGACCCGGTCGACCCAGCTGCGCAGGTAGCCGGCCCAGGCGTATTCCTGGGTGCTGGCGGAAACGAACTTGCGCTTGGGGCGCTTGGCGTAGCGCTCCGAGCGCAGATGGATCTCCGCCGCCAGGCGCGCCATGCGGATGTCGCGCTCGATCTTCTCCGGTCCCACCGGCAGCGGCCGTTCGGCGGGCGGGGTGGTGGCCAGGGCGCGCGTGGTCACGGTCTCGCCGCGGGTGGAGCTGATCACCCGCGCCTGCGGCGGCGGGGCCGGGGCGGGCGACTGCGCCTGCAGGGCGCGCGCGGCGACCCCGGGCTCCGGCTGCGGGGCCGGACCGGACTGGTTTTCGCGCGGACGGCTGCTCTTGTCGTGCTCGCCGCCGCCCTGGTTGCTGGCCTGGGCCATGAAATCGGCCTGCTTGGGCGTCAGCGCGGTCTGGGTCTGGGTCAGGATCACGTCCAGGGTCGGCATCACCGGCGCGGCGCTCTCCAGGGCGTAGCCGACGCCGAGCAGGAACACCCCGTGCACCAGCAGCGACAGCACCATGGTCGCGCTGAAACGGCCTTCGCCGTTCAGGCCGGCATCGCCGGGCGCGGGAGCCGCGGCCGCGCTCATGCGGCGCTCGCCGCCCGGGCTTCGATGGCGTCGAACAGGCCGGCAGCGATGTTCAGGCCGAACTGGGCGTCGAGCTCGCGGATACAGGTCGGGCTGGTGACGTTGACCTCGGTCAGGTAGTCGCCGATCACGTCCAGGCCCACGAACAGCATGCCGCGGCGCTTCATCTCCGGGCCGATCTGGGCGGCGATCCAGCGGTCGCGCTCGCTCAGCGGGCGGCCTTCGCCGCGGCCGCCGGCGGCCAGATTGCCGCGGAATTCGTCGCCCTGGGGGATCCGCGCCAGGCAGCAGTCCACCGCCACGCCGTCGACCAGCAGGATGCGCTTGTCGCCCTGGGCGATCTCAGGCAGGTAGCGCTGGGCCAGGGCCAGGCCGTGGTCGCCGGTCAGCGTCTCCAGGATCACATTGAGGTTGGGCTCGCCGGCGCGGGCGCGGAAGATCGAGCGCCCGCCCATGCCGTCCAGCGGTTTGAGCACCGCCTCGCCGTGCTCCTGCACGAAGGCCTTGAGCTCGGCCGGGTCGCGGCTGACCACGGTCGGCGGGCAGCACTGCGGGAACAGCAGCGCGGCCAGCTTCTCGTTGTAGTCGCGCAGGCCCTGGGGGTCGTTCACGACCAGGGCGCCGGCGTTCTGGGCCACGCTCAGGATCTGGGTGTCGTGCAGGTAGTTGGCGTCGACCGGCGGGTCCTTGCGCATCAGGACCACGTGGCCGGCCCCCAGCACGAGTTGTGACCAGGGGCCCAGTTCGTACCAGCCCTTGGGGTCCTCGCGCACGCTCAGCGCGGCGACCGTGGCCTGGGCCCGGCCGTCGCGCAAATTCAGCGCACCGGGCCGCACATAGTGCAGCCGATGGCCGCGGCGCTGCGCTTCCAGCAGCATCGCGAAGGTGGAGTCCTTGGCGATCTTGATCGACCCGATCGGGTCCATGACGACGACGATGTCGAGCGGCATTGGCGGTTCGTACCTGGAAATGTGCGCGATGGTAGCAGGCGGGTCATCGATATCTGCCATCATGTAGCGTCAGCTATGGTCCTTGCCGGGCCCATTTCTGACCTGTCGGGTCGGCCTTTGCCGGATTCCGACGGGACCGACCCAATTCGTGCGCATGCCCGAACGCGAACGGACCGCGATGCCAACCGCAACCCCAAGAGGGCCGGCGGGCGCTGCGGCCCACGCGTTCAGCTTATTGCTGGAAAAAAGTGTGCTTGACAGCATGCGCGCGGCTTGGAATAAAGGCATCTTCGCGACGCGCCGGGGATTGCGCGGCGTTTCGCTCCGGGGGATACAAAGAATGCTCGATGAGGCTCGTAACGGCAGCCTCGACGGTCTGAAGGTCATGGTGATCGATGATTCCAAGACCATCCGTCGAACCGCCGAGACGCTGTTAAAACGCGAAGGTTGTGAGGTGGTCACGGCCACGGACGGATTCGAAGCACTGGCGAAGATCGCCGACCAGCATCCACAAATCATCTTCGTGGATATCATGATGCCGCGATTGGACGGCTATCAAACCTGCGCGCTCATCAAGAACAACCAGTTGTTCAAGAGCACGCCGGTGATCATGCTGTCCTCGAAGGACGGTCTGTTCGACAAGGCGAGAGGACGCATCGTCGGTTCGGAGCAGTACCTCACCAAACCGTTCACGCGCGAGGAACTCCTCGACGCGATCCGCAAGCACGTACACGCCTGACCGGGGGGTAAGGCAATCAATGGCACGCATTCTTCTGATCGAGGACTCGCCGACCGATACGGCGGTCCTGACCCAGCTGCTGGAACGCAATGGACACCAGGTGTTCACGTCCGGCAGCGCCGAGGACGGCATCGAAGCGTGCAAGCGCGAGTTGCCGGATCTGGTGCTGATGGACGTGGTACTGCCGGGCATGAACGGGTTCCAGGCGACCCGCGCGTTGTCGCGCGACGCTGCGACCAGCGCCATCCCGGTGCTCATCGTGAGCACCAAGGGCATGGACACCGACAAGGCCTGGGGCATGCGCCAGGGCGCCAAGGACTACATCGTCAAGCCGCCGCGCGAAGATGAGCTCATCGCGCGCATCAGCGCGTTGCTCGGCGGCTGACGCCATCAGGTACGGTCTATGAACACGCAGTCGCCGTTCGATGTGCTGGCCGATTACGAGCGCCGCAGCTTGGCGCATGTGGTCGGCTTGCCCGAACAGCTCGATGCGCCGGGCCTCTGGCGCGGCGTCGGTTACCGCATCGGCGATCGCCGCCTGGCCTCGGGTTTCGACGAGGTGGTGGAAATCCTGCCGCTGCCCCAGGTCACCGCGGTGCCCGGCTCGCAGCCGTGGATGCTCGGTCTGGCCAACGTGCGCGGCAACCTGTTGCCGGTGGTCGATCTCAAGCAGTTTCTCGAAGGCACCCGCACCGTGCTGCACGAAAGCCAGCGCGTGCTGCTGGTGCGCCAGCCCGGCGGCGACGTCGCGGTGCTGATCGACGAGCTTTACGGCCAGCGCAGCTTCAACGACCAGCAGTTGGTCGCCGACGACGAGATCGCGCTGGAGCGCATGTCCGAGGGCCGCTACGCCAATTTCATCGACCGGGCCTACCGCCTGGCCGATCACCCGTGGGGGATCTTCAGCCTGGAACGGCTGGCCCGCACGCCCGAATTCCGTCAGGCCGCCGCCTGACGGGCCTCGGTCCGGTCCGCTAATAGCTTTCGCTACGCAACGCCGCAACGCCCTTGCACCACTGCAGCACCGCAAAACCATTCCCCCGCCCAACCATCAAATCCGCATAAGCAACACTTTCTGAGGTCGAACATGAGCACTGTGATGGACAACGTGGCCGGCAAGGGCCGCAACCTGGGCGTCAACACCTGGCTGATCATCCTGGGCGTCTCGGTGGCAGTGTTCGGTTTGAACACAGGCTATGCGACCTGGAAGGCGGCGCGCCTGGGCGGCGCGAGCACCGCGGCCTCCAAGCTGCAGGTGAACTCGCAGAAGCTCGCGGTGCAGGGGCGAGAAGCGGTCGGCGGCGCCAGGGAAGCTTTCGCGGCGTTCAAGGCGACCAAGACCCAGATCGACAGCGACATCCAAGAGCTCAACAGCAACTACGGCGGCACCTTCGAGGTGTCCGGCCCGATCGAGACCGTCAGCAACACCTGGGGCCTGCTCGGCAAGAACGCGGACCAGGTGCTGACCTCGGAAAAGCAGGTCCTCGACCTGGCCGGCAACTTCGACAGCTTCTCCGGCCGCGTGCCGCAGCTGCAGGCGCGCCTGGACGAACTGGTCCGCGCGATGTCGGCCTCCGGCTCGCCGTCCTCGCAGGTCTACATCGCCCTGCGCCAGGTCCTGCTGGCCGGCAACATGGCCCGCCGCATCACCGAAATCCGCGCCGGCGGCAGCGGCGCCTCGCTCGCCGGTGAAGCGCTGGGCCGCGACGCGGCGGTGTTCGGCAACGTCCTCAACGGCCTGCGCAAGGGCGGCGACACCTCCAGCGGCGTGTTGCCGCTGAGCAACGGCGGCGCCCTGGCCGCACTCGGCCAGGCCGAAGCGCTGTGGACCGAGATGAAGAAGGACCTCGACGCGATCTCGGCCAGCTCGCCCAAGCTGTTCGCCGCGCAGACCGCAGCGGAATCGATCACCAGCGGTTCGGAAAAGCTGCTGAGCGACAGCGAAAACCTGTTCAGCGCCTTCACCTCGTTCGGCTCGGTGCGCAGCACCAACCCGCTCGGCCACATCCTGGTCTCGATCATCTCGGGTATCGTCGCGCTGATCGCGATCGCCGGCTTGCTGTTCTCCTTGAACCGCGCCCAGCAGAAGCGCTACCAGACCACCAAGGAACTCAACGACCGTAACCAGGAGGCGATCATGCGCCTGCTGGACGAAATGGGTTCGCTGGCAGAAGGCGACTTGACGGTAAAGGCGACGGTCACCGAAGACATGACCGGCGCGATCGCGGACTCGATCAACTTCGCCGTCGAACAGCTGCGCAGCTTGGTGCAGACGATTACCGACACCTCGGTGCAGGTGGCGTCCTCGGCCCAGGAAACCCAGGCCACCGCCATGCATCTGGCCGAAGCCGCGGAACACCAGGCGCAGGAAATCAACTCGGCCTCCGACCGCATCAGCGAAATCGCGGCCTCGATCGATCAGGTCTCGAAGAACTCGGCCGAATCGGCGGACGTGGCGCAGCGCTCGGTGCAGATCGCGACCAAGGGCGCGGGCGTGGTGCGGCAGACGATTCAGGGCATGGACTCGATCCGCGACCAGATCCAGGAAACCTCGAAGCGAATCAAACGCCTGGGCGAAAGCTCGCAGGAAATCGGCTCGATCGTCGAACTGATCAACGACATCTCGGAACAGACCAACATCCTGGCGCTGAACGCCGCAATTCAGGCCGCCTCGGCCGGTGAAGCGGGCCGCGGGTTCGCGGTCGTGGCCGACGAAGTGCAGCGACTCGCAGAACGCGCGTCCAACGCGACGAAGCGAATCGAGACGCTGGTCCAGACAATTCAGTCCGACACCAACGAAGCTGTGAGCTCCATGGAGCAGACGACCTCGGAAGTGGTCGCCGGCGCCCGACTGGCCGAGGACGCGGGTACCGCGCTGGGCGAGATCGAAAAGGTGTCGTCCGACTTGTCCAACCTCATTCAAGGCATTTCCAGCGCGGCGCAGCAGCAGTCCAGCGCGGCCTCGAACATCACTCAAACCATGAACACGATTCAGCAAATCACCTCGCAGACCTCTCAGGGCGCCAACCAGACGGCCGAGTCGATCGGTAATCTGGCGCAGTTGGCCGCCGACCTGCGCCGCTCGGTCGCCGACTTCAAGCTGCCGGCCTAAGCCCAGGACGACGAGGTCGCAATCAGGATGAAGATCCCAGCCGCAAGGCTTCTCCAGGACCGGCGAACACGCCGAGGCCTCGCTTACGGGCGGGGGGCGGCATGACCGCACTGCGAGAAGCGATCGATACCACCACGCTGGGCTGGATCAAGCCGGAGCTGGACGAAACCCTGCGCCAGGCGCGTCAGGAGATCGAGGCCTACGCCGAAGATCCCACCGACACCAGCCGCATGCGTTTCTGCGCCAGCCACCTGCACCAGGTGCACGGCACCCTGCGCATGGTCGAGCTGTACGCCCCGGCCATGGTCGCCGAGGAAATGGAGCGCCTGGCGCTGGCGCTGCAGCAGGGCCAGGTCGGCGATCGCGACGAAGCCTGCGCGGCACTGATGCGCGGCGTCGTGCTGCTGCCCGACTATCTGGAACGCCTGCAGGGCGGTCACCGCGATATTCCGATCGTGCTGCTGCCGCTGCTCAACGAACTGCGCGCCTCGCGCGGCGAGCCCGGTCTCAACGAAAGCGTGCTGTTCGCGCCCGACCTCGACCGTCCTCTGCCGGCGCACCTCGCGCCGCCGCCGCCGAGCTCGGCCGCGCGCGGCAACACTAATCTGCACCTGTCGGCCCTGCGCGATGCCCTCGCGGCGTGGCCGGAAGACGGCGCGCCGGCCGACGCCGGCAAGCTCGCCCAGGCCGTCGACGGCCTGCTCGCCGATGTCGTGCTGGAACCGGTGCGGCGCATGCTGTGGGTGGCCTCCTCGGTCGCCGGCGCGCTGCGCGACGGCGCCCTGCCGGCCACGCGCGCGCTGCGCCAGGCCTTCGGCGGCGTCGAACGCGAAGCCCGGCAGATGCTCGCCGACGACGGTTTCGCCGCTCCGCGCGGCGAACCCGCGGCCGAGCCGACCCGCCAGCTGCTGTATCACGTCGCCCACAGCGACGGCCGCCATCCGGCCCTGGACGACCTGCGCCAGACCTTCGAGCTCGACTCGCATCTGCCCAGCGAATCCGAACTCGAACACGCCCGCGGCAGCCTCAGCGGCCGCAACCGCGCGCTGCTGGACACCGTGTCGGCGGCGATCAAGGAAGACCTGCTGCGGGTCAAGGACGCGCTCGACCTGCACCTGCGCACCAATCAGACCGATGCCAGCCAGCTGCGACCGCAGGTCGAAGCGCTGGCCCGCGTCAGCGACACCCTGGGCATGATGGGGCTGGGCGTCGCCCGCACTGTGGTGCTGCAGCAGCGCGACGCCATGATCGAAATCGCCGAGGGCAAGCGCCCGGCGGACGAAGGCGCGCTGCTCGATGTCGCCGGCGCGCTGCTCTACGTCGATGCCTCGCTGGACGATCAGGTCTCGCGCCTGGGCCTGCCCGAGGCCAAGGCCGACGAAGACCTACTGGCCGGCGAATCGCGCAAGGTGCTGGACGTGGTCGTGCGCGAAGCCATCGCCAACTTCGGCGACGCGCGCCAATCCTTCGTCGCCTTCGTCGAAACCAACTGGGATCACGCCGAGCTGGTCGAAGTACCGCGCGTGCTGGACGAAGTCGCCGGCGCGCTGCGCATGCTGGAACTGCCGCTGCCGGCCGATTACCTGACCGGCGTCAAGCGCTACACCGAGGTCGAGCTGATCGGCCGCCACCGTGTACCCAACGGTCAGCAGCTCGACACCCTGGCCGACGCGCTCGCGAGCCTGGAGTACTACCTCGAAGCGCTGCGCGAGCAGCGTCCGAACCGCGACGACATTCTCGACATCGCGCGCCAGAGCCTGGAAGCGCTGCGCTACTGGCCGCTGCCGGAGATCGTGCGCGAGCCCGACCCCTCCGTCGCCGCGGCCGAAGCCACGGCCGCCGCGGGCCGTATCGAACTGCCGGAAGCGTCCGAGATCGACGCCATGGTCGCCGGTCGCTCGCACCTGGACTACGTCGCACCGGAAATACAGGCCGCCGCGCCGGTTGCGCCCGCGCCCGCGCCGCAAGCGGAGCCCGTGCCCGCGGTCGCCGAACTTCCGCGCCAGTCCGCCGCCACCGGCGGTTTCGCGCACAGCGACGACATCGACGACGAAATCCGCGACATCTTCCTGGAAGAGTTCCAGGAAGAGATCGGCAACCTCGACGAGCTGCTCCCGGCCTGGCGCGAAGCGCCCGAGGACCTGGAGCGCCTGTATCCGATCCGCCGCGTCTTCCACACCCTCAAGGGCAGCGGCCGCCTGGTCGGCGCCAAGACCCTGGGCGAGTTCAGCTGGAAGATCGAAAGCCTGCTCAACCGCGTGCGCGACCACGGCCGTACGGTCAGCCCCGAGCTGATCGACCTGGTGGGTCACGCTCACCGCGCGCTGCCGCAGCTGTATTCGGCGCTGCGCAACGAAGGCCCGGTCACCGCCGATCTGGCCGGCATCGAGGCTCACGCGGATCTGCTCGCCACCGGCGAGGAAGCCTTCTACCGGCCGATGCACATTGTCGCGCCGACCGTGCCTGCCGTGGAAATTCCGGCCGAGCCCGTGCCGGAAGCCGTCGCCGAGGTTCCGGTCGCGGTCGAACCCGAAAGCTTCGTGCTCGACATCGAGCCCGAAGCAGCGCCCGCGGTGGAAGCCGAGATCGTCGAAGCCGCGACCCCGGTCGCCGCTGTCGAGCCGGGCAGCGTGCCCGCTTCGGTCGACGCAGTGCTGCTGGAGATTCTCGATACCGAGGTCACCGGCCATCTGGTCACGATCCAGCGTTGGCTCGCCGCCGCCCAGGCCGCGCCGTCGCCGGCGGACGATGGTCTGCAGCGCGCGATCCACACTCTCAACGGCGCGTTCGCGATGACCGAAGTACCGGTCATCACCGACGTGATCGCCCCGACCGAGGTTTACGTCAAGCGTCTGCTGGCTGCGGGCAGCCCGGCCAGCGACGAAGGCGTCGCCGCCATCGGCGCGGTCGCGGTCGCGATCGAACGCACCCTCGCCAGCCTCAAGTCCGAACCGCAGAGCGTGCCGGTATTCCCCGGTTTGGCCGAGCGCATGCTCGCGCTGCGCGACAGCCTGCCCGATGCGCGTTCGAACCTGCAGTTCGAAGAGCCGCATCTGGAAACGGTGGAATCGGTCGAGTCGCCGTTCGCCGACGCCAGCCTGGACACCGAACTCACCGCGCTCGACCTGAGCGAGTACGGCCAGCTCGACGACGACGTCGCTCCGGCCGGCCTGGTGCGCGGCCACAGCGCGGCCGACCTGGATGCGCCGGAACAGGAAGCGCCCGTGGGTGCCGAGTTCGTCGGCGTCATCGCGGGCGCCATCGCGTCGGTCAGCTCGGACGACGATGCCCTGGCTGCGGCCGCCGAGGCCGAACGCGCCGCCGCCGAACGCGCCGAAGCCGAGCGTGTCGAAGCCGAACGCATCGCTGCGGAGCGTGCAGAAGCCGAACGCATCGACGCCGAGCGCATCGCTGCGGAGCAGGCCGAAGCCGAGCGAATCGCCGCCGAACAAGCCGAGATCGAACGTGCCGAGGCCGAGCGCCGCGCCGCCGAGCAGACCGAAGCCGAACGTGCCGAAGCCGAGCGTCTTGCCGCGGAGCAAGCCGAGGCCGAGCGTGCCGAAGCCGAGCGCCTTGCCGCGGAGCAGGCCGAAGTCGAACGTGCCGAAGCCGAGCGTCTTGCCGCCGAGCAGGCCGAAGCTGAGCGCGCCGAAGCCGAGCGCCTTGCCGCCGAACAGGCCGACGCCGAACGTCTCGAAGCCGAGCGTATCGCTGCCGAACAGGCCGAAGCCGAGCGTGTCGAGGCCGAGCGCCTCGCCGCGGAACAGGCGGAAGCCGAACGCATCGCCGAAGAAGAGCGCGAGTACGCGCGTCTGGAAGCCGAATACGCCGAAGCCGAACGCGCGACCCGCGAACAGCAGGCGGCCGCCGAAGCGGCGATCGCCGCCGCGGTCGCGCCGGGTGCCGATGCCTTGGCGCCTCAGCCGGCTGCGAACGACGAGGCTGCCGAGCTGGCAGTCGGCGACGTCGCCGAAACCGTCGAAACGGCCGAGGCCGCGCCGCTGCCGGAAACCCTGGCACGCATCCTCGACGCCAACCCCGATCCGGACGAAGCGCTGGACCTCAGCGAGCTCGATCCGGAGCTGGTCGACATCTTCGTCGAGGAAGCCGGCGACCTGCTCGACGAGTCCGACGGTCACGTGGTCCGGCTGCGCGAGATGCCGAACGAGCGCGAACCGCTCGTTGGCCTGCAGCACAATCTGCACACGCTCAAGGGCAGTGCGCGCATGGCCGGCATCATGGCCGTGGGCGAACTCGGTCACGCCATGGAGTCGCTGCTCGAAGCGGTAGTCGACCAACGCAGCGAACTCGGCCGCGACGGCGTGCCCTTGCTCGAGCGCGGTTTCGACCGTCTGCACGCGATGATCACCCGGGTCGGCGCGCGTCGTGCGATCGCCATGCCCGAGGCGCTGATCTCCGAATTCGATGCCCGCGCTCGTGGCGAGATCTACACCGCCCCGACCGTCACCGACGACGGCACCATCATCCCGGCGACCGCGCCCAAGGTCGAACTCAAGCCGCTGTCGGCGCCGTTGGTCGAAATGGACGCCGGCGACGACGAGGACATCGGCGTGCGCGCGCCGCAGGAACAGGTGCGTATCCGCGCCGACCTGCTCGACCGTCTGGTCAACTACGCCGGCGAAGTGGCGATCTACCGTGCCCGCCTGGAGCAGCAGCTGGGTGCGTTCCGCGGCGCGATCGCGGAAATGGCGCAGACCAACACGCGTATGCGCGACCAGCTGCGTCGTCTGGAAATCGAAACCGAAGCCCAGATCATCGCGCGCTACCAGCGCGAGGGCGACGTCAGCGACCAGTCCTTCGATCCGCTTGAGCTCGACCGCTTCTCCAACCTGCAGCAGCTCTCGCGAGCGCTGTCGGAGTCCGCGGCCGACCAGGGCAGCCTGCAGACCACGCTCGACGACCTCACGCGCCAGTACGAAACCCTGCTGCTGCAACAGTCGCGAGTCAGCTCGGACCTGCAGGAAGGCCTCATGCGCACGCGCATGGTGCCGTTCGATGCGCTGCTGCCGCGCCTGCGCCGCGTCGTGCGCCAGGCCTCGGGCGAACTGGGCAAGCAGGTCCAGCTCAAGCTCGACGGCGCCCAGGGCGAACTCGATCGCAACGTGCTCGAGCGCATGACCGCGCCGCTGGAGCACATGCTCCGCAACGCCGTCGCGCACGGTCTGGAAGCGCCCGCGCAACGCAAGAAGGCCGGCAAGCCGGAAGAGGGCACGGTCCGCATCGCGGTACGCCGTGAAGGTTCCGAAGTCGTGCTGGAAGTGGCCGACGACGGCGCCGGTCTGAACCGCGCCGCGATCCGTCGCCGCGGCGAAGAACGCGGCCTGGTTCGCAGCGAAGCGGTGCTGGCCGACAGCGACCTCGACGCGCTGATTCTGGAGCCGGGCTTCTCCACCGCCGACGAGGTCAGCCGATTGGCCGGCCGCGGCGTCGGCATGGACGTGGTCGCCAGCGAAGTACGTCAGCTCGGCGGCACGCTCGACATCCAATCGCGTCCGGGCCACGGCGTCACCTTCACGCTGCGCCTGCCGCAGACGCTCGCGGTCACCCAGGCGGTGTTCGTGCGCATCGGCGACACCACCTTCGCGGTGCCGATCGCCTCGGTGCGCGGCGTCGGCCGGATCGCGCGCGAGGGCCTCGAAGCCGAAGGCGCGAACTACCGTTACGGCGGCGAAGACTACGCCGTGCACGATCTGGGCCTGCTGCTCGGCCATGCTCCGGCCAGGGCCGAAGGCCAGTTGCAGATGCCGCTGCTGCTGATCCGCTCCGGCGATCTGCGCGCCGCGGTCACTGTCGACCAGGTCGTCGGCAACCGCGAAATCGTGGTCAAGCCGGTCGGACCGCAGGTCGCCTCGGTGCCAGGCATCTTCGGCGGCACCATCATGGGCGACGGCCGCGTGGTCGTGATCCTCGACGTCGCTCCGCTGGTGCGTCGTCACGCTCTGCTGCCGCGCGATCACGTGCCGGCGCCGGTGGTTCCGATCGAAACCCGCCGCGTGCCGCTGGTGATGGTGGTCGACGACTCGGTCACCATGCGCAAGGTCACCGGCCGCGTGCTGGAGCGCCACAACTTCGAGGTCGTGACCGCGAAGGACGGCCTCGACGCGCTGGAACGTATGACCGACGTCGTGCCCGACCTGATGCTGCTCGACATCGAAATGCCGCGCATGGACGGCTACGAGCTGGCCACGACGATGAAGTCGGACGCGCGCCTGCGCGACGTGCCCATCGTGATGATCACCTCGCGTACCGGCGACAAGCATCGTCAACGCGCGTTCGAGATCGGCGTGGAACGCTACCTGGGCAAGCCTTACCAGGAGCCGGAATTGATGCGTAACGTGTTCGAATTGTTGGGAATCGCGCGACACCATGAGTGATTCGAGCAGACGAGTGGTGTTGCTGGCGCGCGAAGGCGCGGCCCGCGACCGCCTGCGCGGCGCCCTCAACGACGCCGGCGCGCAATTGGTATTGGAAGCCGATCCGACCCGGTTGCAGCCGGCCGAGCTCAGTGCGGTCGCTCCGGACGTGGTCGTGGTCGCACTCGACCAGGTCACCGAGGACGCGCTGGACCGTTTCGAAAGCGTGCTGGTCGATCCCTCGATCGAAGTGCTGTTCGAGGAAGCCGAGCTCGCCGCCACCCGCGAAGGTTGGGACGCGGCGCGCTGGGTGCGTCACCTCAGCGCCAAGCTGCACCACCACAACGACGTGCTGCCGCCGGGCCGCGAGCCGGAAGCGGAGCAGGCGCTGTTCGCGCCCGAGGCCGACCGTCCCTACGTGCCGCCGATGCGCGAAGAAGCCTACGCCGGCTTCGACCCGGTGGCCGCCGAGATTCCCAGCGGTGGCCTGTCTTTCGTCGCCAGCGACCATGTCGCAGAGCTGCCGCCGGCCTTGCCGCCGGAACTGCCTGAGCTGCCGCAGATCGAGATCGAAGGGGTGCTCGACGATGCCCCAACCGAGCTGAAGCCGTTCGAATCGACGTTCGATATCGACGCCGATCCCGACGCTGCGCCCGTGGCCGAGGCCGCGGTGGAGCTGGCGCCGTTCGAGTCCAGTTTCGACTTCGAAGCCGAGCCAGAGTCCGAGCCCGAGCGCACCGCCGTCGCGCCGGCACCGGCCGCCGCAGCGCCGGTGATGATGTACGAGACCAAGTTCGAGTTCGTCTCCGAACGCGTGCCGCCGCCGCTGCCGCCGGAATCCGCGTCGGCCGAGGCTGCAGCGACTGAAGCCGCAGCGACCGACCCCGCGCCGCGTGCCGAGGTCGAGAAGGCGCCGGTGATCGCGCCGGATTGGGGCTTCGACGACGAAGCGCCGGCTCTGCGTCAGACCGAACAGGCCGCGAACGCCGACAGTCGCTTGCGTCACGATCTCGGCGCGATCGAAGAACGTATCTCCTCGATGGAGCTGGTCGACGATCGCCCGAGCCAGGCCGTCGGCGGCGCCGTGCTGGTCCTGGCCGGTATCGGCGGACCCGACGCGGTGCGGCAACTGCTGGGCGCCATGCCCGAAGACTTCCCGCGTCCGCTGCTGGTGCAACAGCGCCTCGACGGCGGCCGCTACGACAAGCTGGTCGCGCAGATGCAGCGCGCGACTTCGGTGCTGGTGAAGCTGGCCGAGCCGGGTTCGCGCGCGATCGCCGGGGTGATCTACATCCTGCCCGCGGGCATCGGCATCAACGTCACCGACTCCGGCATCCAGTTCAACGACGACGGCAGCGACGTGCTCGCGGCCTTGCCGCCGGCCGACAGCGCGGTGCTGATGCTCAGCGGCAGCGATCCGAACCTGGTCGATGCGGCGATGAACCATGCCTGGGCCGGCGCGCTGGTCGCCGGTCAGGCGCCCGACGGCTGTTTCGACGCGGCCGCGCCCAACGCGCTGATCGCGCGCGGCGGCGAAGCGGGCCAACCGGCCGAACTGGCCGCGCGCCTCGCCGCGCGCTGGTCCTGAGGAAACCGAACGACATGTCCGAGCAGAACACCACCGTGCAGAGCGACATCCGAGGCGTGCTGATCCAGGTCTCCGGCGCGCGCCTGCTGCTGCCCAACGCCACCATCGCCGAGGTGCTGTCCTATGCGCCGCCGGAGCCGATCGCCGACGCGCCGCACTGGCTGCTCGGCCGTCTGCGCTGGCGTGGCTGGCAGCTGCCGCTGATCGCGTTCGCCGAGATGG
>CAMLID010000010.1 GCA_946480055.1 uncultured Lysobacter sp.
ACTTGTCGGTGCCCACGTCCTGGCCGTTGACCACGTACAGGTTGACGATGCGCACATCGCCGACGGTGGCGGCGATCACGCGCTTCTGCTCGTCCTCGAAACCGGGCACGCCGATCTGCACGTCGCGCGCGCTTTCGCGCGACAGGATCGCCACGCCGTTGTAGGTCTTCTGGCCGGCGAACACGCTGCGGTAGCCCAGCGCGGCCAGGGCGTCGTCGGGGAAGCGGTGGTCTTCGAGCTTGGTTTCCTGCAGCGCGACCACGTCCGGCGCGCGCAGGCCCAGCCAGGTTTCCAGGTGCGGCATGCGCACGTTGAGCGAGTTGACGTTCCAGCTGACGATTTTCATGGCCGCGAGTGTAACCACGGCCGCCGCGTTTTGGCCTGTGCCGGGCTTGCGCGCCGGCGTGGCCTCACTTGGCCAGGAAGCGGATCAGCTTGTCGATCTTTCCCCGGTACGGCGGTTTCAGCCAGTCGCTGGCGGCCATGCGGCGCTGGCGGAACACCGGCAGCAGTTTGCTGAAGGTGTCGAAGCCGTTGCGGCCGTGGATCGCGCCGATGCCGCTGGGGCCGACGCCGCCGAACGGCAGGTCGTGGGCGCCGAAGTGCAGCAAGGTGTCGTTGACGGTGATGCCGCCGGCCAGGGTCTGGCTGAGGATGCGCTCGACCTGGGCGCGGTCGTAGCCGAACGGGTACAGCGCCAGCGGCCGGTCGAGGGCGTTGATGCGCGCGATCGCCTCGTCGAGGTTGCGGTAGGACAGCACCGGCAGGATCGGGCCGAAGATCTCGTGCTGCATCACCTGGGCGTCGGCGCCGGGTTCGATCACCAGGGTCGGCGGGAAGATCCGTTCGCGCGCGGCGGTGTCGGGGTCGAGCGCGAACGGCTCGATCACCTGCAGGCCGCGCGAGTGCGCGTCGTCGACGTAGCCGCGCAGGCGCGCGTACTGGCTGTCGTTGATGATGCGGGTGTAATCCTGCGGCGCGACGAGCTGGCCGTAGCGCGCGCGCAGTTCGGCCTGCAGCGCCGCGACCAGGGCGTCGCGGCGGGCGGCGTCGACCAGCACGTAGTCCACGCCGATGCAGGTCTGTCCGGCGTTGAACCACTTGCCGCTGGCGATGCGCGCGGCCGCCAGTTCGATCGGGAAGTCGTCGCAGACCACGGCCGGTGCCTTGCCGCCCAGCTCCAGGGTGACCGGGGTCAGGTTGGGCGCGGCCGCGGCCATGACCTTGCGTCCGACCGCGGTCGAGCCGGTGAACAGCAGGTGGTCGAACGGCAGCGCCGAGAACGCCGCGCCGACGTCCGCGCCGCCCATCGCCACTGCGACCCGATCGGCCGGGAACACCTCGGCCAGCAGTTCGCGCAGGAAGGCGCTGGTGCGCGGGGTGTGCTCGGAGGGCTTGAGGTAGACGTGGTTGCCGGCCGCGATCGCCGACACCAGCGGCACCAGGGCCAGGTTCACCGGGTAGTTCCACGGCGACAGGATGCCGACCACGCCGACCGGCTCGGGCCGGATCTCGGCGCGCGCGGGCCAGAAGCGCCAGCCCACCGCGGCGCGGCGCGGCCGCATCCAGCGGCGCAGATGGCCCAGCGCGTGGTCGATCTCGGCCAGGGTGATCATGGCCTCGGACAGCAGGTTCTCGTGGCTGGAGCGGTGGCCGAAGTCGGCCTGGATCGCCGCGTCCATCGCCGGCACCTGAGCCCGGAATGCGTCGCGCAGGCGCAGCAGGTCGGCGCGGCGCTGGGCGTAGTCGGGCTTGCGCGCGCGCCAGGCCGCGCGCAGGCGCTCGCGGGTGGCGTCGAGTTCGCTGGGGGTGGTGTCGGCGGTGATATCCATACGCCGCAGTGTAGTCGCGCCGGGCGCACTAGGGAGCGACCGCGACGGGGCGGCAGAGGCCAGCCATGGGGGGCGATGCGGCCGTCCTGAGGGCGGACCGGCCGGGGCGAGGG
The DNA here is from genome assembly GCA_946480055.1 of uncultured Lysobacter sp. Next base: position 1,946 of record CAMLID010000010.1, read on the forward strand.
CGGAAGCGAGCCGGGCGGTGCCCTCGGCGAGGGCTTCGAACTCCACTGCGACGGTCGGCTGGCGTGCCGCGTGCGACATCCCTGGCTCGAAGCGCGGTCGCAGCCCTTGGGCCGCTACAGGCTCGATGCGCACCCGCCGGCGGCGCGCCGCTTCCCGATCTGCCGCTGTGCCGATCATGGCGTCGGGCAAGCACAGCATCGAACGTCAGGCGCCGAGTGCCGCCGTGCCTGCGCCCAGCCGTGCGCGTGAGGCCATCCCCCGCGGCTTACAATCGGCGCATGAGCCTGCGTCCTTATCTAGAGCATCACCCCGAACTCGGCGAACGGGTCTACGTCGACCCCGCCGCCACCGTCATTGGCCGCGTCGTCCTCGGCGACGACGTATCGATCTGGCCCGGCTGCGTGGTCCGCGGCGACGTCAACAGCATCCACATCGGCGCGCGCACCAACATCCAGGACGGCACCATCGTCCACGTCACCCACGAGGGCCCGTTCACGCGCCCGGGCGGCCTGCCGACGGTGATCGGCAACGACGTCACCATCGGCCATGGCGCGATCGTGCACGCCTGCCGGCTGGAGGAGTTCAGCCTGATCGGCATGGGCGCCAAGATCCTCGACGGCGCCACGGTGCAGCGTTACGGTTTCGTTGGTGCGGGCGCGGTGATAGCGCCTGGCAAGACGGTCGGCGAGGCCGAGCTGTGGCTCGGCAACCCGGCGCGTTTCGTACGCAAGTTGAGCGAGCGCGAGATCGAACAGCTGCAGTACAGCGCGCAGCACTACGTACGCTTGAAGGACCGTTACCTGGGCATGCTGAGCGCAGGCTAGGCAGGGCGGTGGGCCGCGTTTACAGTCGCGGCAGGGGAGAAACCGGAAAACGCATGGACGAGTTGCACCGAACACAGGCCGCGCGATACCGGATGCGGCCGATGTCGCCCGCGGGCGCCACGCCGCCGTGATGCTGGATACCTACCGCGAAGTGGTGACGCCCGAAGGCGTCGCCCTGCGTCTGCCCGCGGCCGGACCGGTGCCGCGCGCGTTGGCCTGGCTGATCGATTTCTGCATCCGCCTGACGCTGCTGTTCGTCGGCTCGATGGTGTTCGGCCTGCTCGGCCAGGGCGGCATGGGCTTCTTCCTGGTGTTGATGTTCCTGCTGCTGTGGTTCTACGCGGTCGCGTTCGAAGCGATGTGGGACGGCCGCACGCCCGGCAAACGCGCGCTGGGCCTGCGCGTGGTCGCCGGCAACGGCGCACCGGTGGGCTGGATGCAGTCGTTCGTGCGCAACCTGTTGCGGGTGGTCGACATGCTGCCGTTCGGCTACGCCTTCGGCCTGATCGCGAGTTACTCCGACCCCTACGGCCGGCGCCTGGGCGACATGGTCGCCGGCACCCTGGTCGTGCACGAGGCGCGTCGCCACGAATCCGCGGCCGCGCCGATCGATACCGCGACCGCGCCGGCGGTGCCGCTGCTGTCCTACGAGCAGGCCGCGATGGTCGCCTTCGCCGAACGCGCGCCGCGCCTGGCCGCGGCACGCCAGATCGAGCTGGCCGACCTGGTCCAGCCGCTGACCGGTGCGCGCGGGGAAACCGCGGTCGCGCGGGTGTACGGCATCGCCAACTGGCTGCTGGGGCGTCGATGATCCAGGGCGCCGCAGTCAAGCAAGAGCGCTTCGTCGAGCGCCACCAGGCCGAGTGGAACGAGCTGGAGACCTGGCTGGACGCGCGCGGCGGCAGCGCCAAGCGCGCGCGCGCCGAGCGCCGCAGCTGGCAGGGCGTGCCCGACTACGAGATCCCGGCGCGTTACCGCCGCCTGTGCCAGCAACTCGCCCTGGCGCGCCGGCGCGGCTACAGCGCGGCGGTCACCGACCGCCTGCAGGACCTGATGCAACGCGGCCACGGCCTGCTGTACCGCGCGCCGCGTCCGCGCTGGCGGCGTGCGCTGGAGTTCCTGTTCGCCGGCTTCCCGCGCCTGGTGCGTGCCGAACGCGGCTGCATGGCCGCCGCCGCGGCGCTGTTCTGGCTGCCGCTGATCACGATCTTCGTCGCGATCCAGATCCAGCCCGAACTGGCCAGCGCGCTGTTCGCGCCGCAACAGCTGGCCGAGTTCGAGCACATGTACGACCCGAACAGTCCGCTGCAGACCCTCGGCCGCGGCGCCGAGACAGACATGGCGATGTTCGGCTACTACATCCTCAACAACGTCAGCATCGGTTTCCGCACTTTCGCCAGCGGTCTGCTGTTCGGCCTGGGTTCGATCGTGGTGCTGATCAGCAACGGCGTGATCATCGGTGGCGTCGCCGGCCACCTGCAGGCGGTCGGCCACGGCGATCCGTTCTGGCGTTTCGTCGCCGGACACTCGGCGCCGGAGCTCACCGCGATCTGGATTTCCGGCGGCGCCGGGCTACGCCTGGGTTTGAACCTGGTCGCGCCGGGGCGTCGTCGGCGTATGGACGCTTTGATCGAGGGCGGAAAACGCGGTGCGATGATCTGCGTCGGCGTGCTCGCGATGCTGGTGTTCGCCGCATTCGTCGAAGCGTTCTGGTCGTCGATCGCGAGCATCCCGGCTGCGGTCAAGTACAGCGTCGGCGCGGTGCTGTGGCTGCTGGTCGGCGCCTGGCTGTGGTTCGGCGGGCGCAATCAGAACGTCGCGCTCGAAGATCGGATCGAGTCATGAGGATCGAATCGCTCACCGTCGCGCTGCGTCCGCGCACGGCCTGGGAAGCGGTCGAGCTGGGCACCGCCCTGGTGCGCCGCCATGCCGCCGCGATCTGGGCGCCGTACCTGCTGCTGACCCTGCCGCTGTTCGTCGCGGTCAACGCCGCGGCCTGGGCGCTGGACAAGCTGTGGCTGGCCGCGTTGTTGATGTGGTGGCTCAAGCCGCTGTTCGACCGGGTGCCGCTGTACGTGCTGTCGCGCGCGGTGTTCGGCGACGTGCCCAGCACGCGCCAGACCCTGCGCGCGCAGCTGCGCTGGGGCGCACGCTGGTGGCTGCCCTATCTGACCTGGCGCCGGCTCAGCCCCGCGCGTTCGCTGTACCTGCCGGTGGACCTGCTCGAAGGCGGGCGCGGCACCGAAGCGCGCCAGCGCCGCAGCGCGTTGGGCGCGCCGGTGTACGGCGTGGCCGCGCTGCTGACCCTGGTCTGCGTGAATTTCGAGTTCGCGCTGAACCTGGGCATCGCGGCCGGCGCGGCGATCTTCATTCCGTCCGAATACCTGGTCGACACCGCTCAGGGCGCCTGGCAGGCGCTGCTGGCGGAGGCGAGCTGGGTGCAACTGGCCACCAACGTGTTGGCCTGGGTTTCGGTCTGCGTGATCGAGCCGTTCTACGTCGGCGCCGGCTTCGGCCTGTATCTCAACCGTCGCACCGAGATCGAGGCTTGGGATATCGAGATCGTGTTCCGCCGCCTGCGTGCGCGCCTGAGTGCGGCGAGCGCGCCGCTGCTGCTGGCTTTGTGTCTGGGCATGAGCCTGCTGCCGGAAGCATCGGCGCAAGAAGTCGCGCCACCTGTTCCGATGTCGGAACCGGCGACCGAGGCGAGCGCGCTGGCGGACGAAGGACAGGAAGAAGAACCGGAAGAGGCATTCGTCGAGGACGAGGACGCACCGCCGCGCATCGGCGCGCCGCTGCGTGAACCGGTCGGGCCGGACGATGTCGAAGCCGAGGGCGACGACGAAGAGGCGCTGCAGAAAGCCGTCGCCGCCCGCGAAGCGAAGGCGCCGCCGACCCTGGACGAAGTCTTCGGCGATGCCCGCGCCGACGACGCCAGCCTGCGCAAGGCCGTCGAGCAGGCCTACAAAGACCCGACTGTCGCCCCCAAGCGCAAGGTCACGACCTGGAAGCCGCGCAATCCGGCCAAGCCCAAGAACGCATCGGGCGAGACCGCCGCACTGGCGGGACTGGGCGCGATCATCGCCGCGATCGGCAAGTACGGCCTGTGGGTGCTGATCGGCGCGCTGGCGCTGTTGATCGTGCTGACCTCGCCGCGCTGGCTGCGTTGGCTGCGCGACGGCGTGCGCGCGGAGGAGCGCGAACCCGAACAGGTCCGCCAGAACGCCGTGACCGAATCCGAACCGCTGCCCGACGACATCCCCACCGCCGTGCGCCGGCTGTGGCAGTCCGGCCGTCAGCGCGATGCTCTGGCGCTGCTGTACCGTGCCAGCGTCGAGGCCATGGTCGCGCGCGCCCAGGTCGTGCTGGTGCCCGGCGCGACCGAGGCCGAATGCCTGCGCGCCTCGCGCAGGATGCCGCTGAGCGAAGACCGCGAAGTCTTCGCCAACGCCGTGCGCACCTGGCAGTACGCCGCCTACGCCCAGCGCCTGCCCGGCGCCGACGAGTTCGACGCCTTGCTGCGCTCGCTCACGCAACGCTTCGGGTGGGCCGCATGAACCTGCGCACCGGATTGGCGACCGCGCTGGTGGTCCTGCTGCTGGCGGGACTGGGTTTCTGGTGGTGGCGCAGCCACGAGCGGGTCGAGGAATGGATCGATCTGCCGCGCAGCGGCGAGGCCTCCAGCAATCCCTTGTACGTGCTCAAGCTGGCGCTGCAGAAGGACGGGGTGAAGGTACTCTCGCGCCAACGCCTGCAGCCGGATCGCCATCCACTGGGCGCGCGCGACACCGTGCTGCTGCTGCGCGACCCGCGCCAGCTGTCGCCGCAGGACGCGCAGGCCCTGCTCGCCTGGGTCGACCGTGGCGGTCACCTGATCGTGCGCACGCCGCCGCCGGGCGAACTCAGCGCGGCGATGCGGATTCCGCTGCTGACCGAGCTGGGAGTGAAGTTCTTCCCGCAGCGCGACACCGACTGTGTGGCGATGTATATCGAGCGCCAGGACTCGCACGTCGAGTTCTGCCAGGGCCGGCGCTTCCTGCTGATGGAACGCGCCGCGATCCCGCTGCGCGCCTGGGGCGGGGAGGATACCGGCTACGTGTTCGCGCGCCTGCCGCAGGGCAAGGGCAGCGTCGACGTGATCGCCGACCTCGACTTCGCGGTCAACGCCGCCGGCGAAGCGCGCGCCGAGGCGATCAAGGACGTGCCGCACATCGCCCTGCTGCGTCAGCTGCTGGCGCCGAACTACCGTGCCGGCACCGTGCACCTGATCTACGCCGCCGACATGCCGTCGCTGTGGATGACCCTGCTGACCCGCAGCTGGATGGCCTGGGGACCGCTGCTGCTGGCGCTGCTGCTGTGGCTGTGGCGGCGCGCCGAGCGCTTCGGTCCGATGCTGCCCACGCCGGCCAGCGAACGCCGTTCGCTGCTCGAACACATCGTCGCCAGCGGCGAACATGCCTATCGCTACGGCTACGGCCATCTGCTGCACGCGGCCGTGCGCAACGCCTTCCTGATCCGCCTGCGCCGCCGCGACCCGCAGGCCGCCGCGCTCGACGGCGAGCCGCAGGCGGCCTTGCTGGCCGAACGTTTCAAGCTCGCGCCCGCGGACATCCGCGAAGCGCTGGCCACGCCGGTCGCGCGCGATCACGCCGCGTTCCGATCCCGCATCGCCACATTGATCCGACTGAGAAACTCGCTATGACCACCGCGAACGCGCACCTGCCCGCTCCGATCACCGGCCCCGAACTGGCGCAGCGCGCCGCCGCCGTGCGCGACGAGGTCGGCAAGGCCTTCATCGGCCAGGCCGAGGCGCTGGATCAGATCCTGATCGCCCTGCTCGCCGGCGGCCATGCCTTGATCGAGGGTGTGCCCGGCCTGGGCAAGACCCTGCTGGTGCGGGCCCTGTCCAAGGCCCTGGACTGCGGCTACGCGCGCGTCCAGTTCACGCCCGACCTGATGCCCAGCGACATCAGCGGCCATGCGGTCTACGACCCCAAGACCGAGAGCTTCAACATCCGCCGCGGCCCGGTGTTCACCAACCTGTTGCTGGCCGACGAGATCAACCGCGCTCCGGCCAAGACCCAGTCGGCGCTGCTGGAGGCGATGCAGGAACTGCAGGTGACCATCGAAGGCCACAGCTTCGAACTGGCGCCGCCGTTCCTGACCCTGGCCACCCAGAACCCGGTCGAGCAGGAAGGCACCTATCCGCTGCCGGAAGCGCAGCTGGACCGGTTCCTGCTCAAGGTGCTGATCGGCTATCCCAGCCGCGCCGACGAAAAGCGCATGGTCACCGCGGTCAGCCAGGGCCGCAGCGCCTCGGACTTCGACCTGTCGCAAGTGCAGCGCGTGCTCGGCCCGGAGGAGATCGTGGCCATGCAGCACGGCACCGCGCTGATCACCGTCGACGACGCCGTGATCGACTACGCCGTGCGCATCGCCGCGGCCACCCGCGAATGGGCCGGCATCGCGCTCGGCGCCGGTCCGCGCGGCAGCCTGGCGCTGGTGCGTGCCGCGCGCGCCCAGGCGGTGCTGTCGGGCCGCGACTTCGTCACCCCCGACGACGTGCGCGAGATCGCCAAGCCGGCGCTGCGCCATCGCATCGCCCTGGCTCCGGAAATGCAGATCGAAGGCCAGTCGCCCGACGACGTGCTGCACGCGCTGCTGGCCAAGGTCGAAGCGCCGCGCCAATGAGTGCGGTCGTCGCCCCGGCCAAAGCGACCCGCGCGCGCAGCTTGCCGCGCCCGGCGCCGGCGCTGCTCGCGCTGCTGGTGCTGTGGGGCGCGTTCGGGCTGGCGGTCGCCATCGGCTGGGCGCCGCTGCGCGCATGGTGGATCGCCGGCGCTGCGCTGACGCTGATCGCTTTGTTCGACGCCTGGCGGGTCGGCCTGCGTGCGACGCCGCAGGTGCAGCGGCGCATGCCCGACACCTGGCCGATCGGCCTGGAACGCGAGGTCACCCTGACCCTGGAAGCGCCCGCGCGCCGACAGGCGCTGGACGTGTTCGACCTGCACCCGGGCGGCTGGAGCATGGCCGGCCTGCCGCGCCGCCTGACCCTGCGCCGCGGCGAGAGCAGCAGCATCGACTACCGCCTGCGCGCCAACGTACGCGGCGATTTCGCTTTCGACGGCGTGCAACTGCGGCTGCATTCGCCGTGGCGGCTGTGGTGGCAGTCGCGCCTGGCCGGCGCGGTCCAGCCGGTGCGCGTGTTCCCGAACTTCGCGCCGCTGGCCAAGTTCGCGATGTTCAGCGCCGAACAGGCCTCGCGCCTGGTCGGCGCGCACCTCAAGCGCCGTCGCGGCGAAGGCACCGACTTCCACCAGATGCGCGAGTACCGCGTCGGCGACAGCCTGCGCCAGATCGACTGGAAGGCGACCGCACGCGCGCGCCGCCTGATCTCGCGCGAGTACCAGGACGAACGCAACCAGCAGTTGGTGCTGATGCTGGACACCGGTCGTCGCTTGCTCGCACGCGACGGCGAACTCTCGCATTTCGACCGCGTGCTGGATGCGGCGCTGGTGGTGGCTTACCTCGCGCTGCGCCAAGGCGACGCGGTCGGCTTGCTCGCCAGCGGCGGCGCCTCGGCCTGGGTGCCGCCCAAGCGCGGCGTCGGCACCATCGACAGCCTGCTGCGCGCGAGCTACGCCCTGCAGCCGCAACCGGTCGCAACCGACTTCCTCGCCGCTGCCACCGAGCTGTCGCTGCGCCAGCGCAGGCGTTCGCTGGTGATGCTGGTCACCAACCTGCGCGACGAAGACATGGACGACGTGCTGGCCGCGGTGCAGATGCTGCGCAAGCGCCATCTGGTCTGCGTCGCCTCGCTGCGCGAAGACTCGGTCGACGCCGCCCTGGCCAGCGAAGTCCACGAGCTGCGCGATGCGGTCCGCGCCGGCGCCGCCGCGCAGTACCTGGAACAGCGCAGCGCCGCCCACGATGCCCTGCGCAACCACGGCGTGATGGTACTGGACGTGTCCTGCGACCAACTGGCGGCATCGCTGGTGGAGAAGTATCTGGCGGTGAAGCGCGACGGCTTGTTGTGATTTAGCTAAAAAGTGGTAGTGGCTTCGGATCGATAAGAGTTTGCTGCGCGTACACTCTTCATTGGCGGCACTGTGTTGGAGTTGTGCTCGCGCCTAAACCCTGGCTCGCGCATGCATTATTTCTGCGCTAATTAATCAAGAAAATTGCGTAATTTGCGTGTCTGCGTCTGTACTAAACAGACGGCATGTCTCTATGCAAGACTTTTCTTGCGCCGATTCAGCGCAAGGAGATGATGCATGGAGATTCGCATGAAAGAACATAAAACCCCCGTGCTCGGGAACTCGGTCGGAGCACTTTCATCAATGAAAGGGCGGGCGGTCGGCCGGGTTCGATTCGGGTATTTTTCAGATAAGGCAAGAAGGGTGGCGGCAGTCACGGCTGTACTGACTGGAGCACTGGTTCTTTTGCCTTTCGTCGTTGGCGCGTGAGTCTGTCGAGGCCAATGGCGATCATTACATTTGCGAACACAGTTGCAACGTGAGCTTCAAGAGTGACGGAAGCTATGCCGTTAGCGATCGTTTTGGTGGGTGGGCTGCCAAAGTCGTCACGAACGGTGGGGAGCTCGAGACGGAAGCGCCCAAGACGCCTTGACGATTCAATGACTGCCGGCCAGGCCAATCTGGCTTGCCCGGACTTAGCATACGGAGGGTTCCTCTAATGTCAAAGTCGAGAGCGTCCTACGGTGTTGGGTTGCTATTGGTGATGCTCGGGGCGGTCGCTTGGTACTTGAACAAGAACGGTCCGAGGACATCCGACTCAGAGGCGCCTGTGTCTTCTTCTGTCTCCGGTGCTTTGCGTGAAGCAGATCGCGTTGTAGACGACGCAGTGGCAAGCGCGATTCAAAAGGACCTAGAGGCAAGTCGTCATAGTGATGCGAAGGCTTCGTCGGTCAAGCAGATCGAGTCCTTATTGCTGTCTCGTAATGGGCTGACGGCCGATGCCGAGAAAGCCCTGGCTGACGAAAAGAAATTTGACGCCGCCTTGCAGGCGATTCATGACCAGTACTATGGCGATCTTGACGCCATCAACCAAACTAAAGCTTATGAAGCGCAACTACGCGCAGCCTTCGATCGCGGGGATAGCGGCGTTGGTCTTCGCAAGGTTGCGTGTGGTTTGTCAGTGTGTGGTGCCCTGCTTGACGGCAGGAGCATGCCCAGAGATATCTTTGTCGGTCAGTTCATGGGGTCGACTCGCCAAGACGGTTTGAGTATCTACTCGTCCAGTATTCGCGTTGTGCCGCGATCCGGAAAACAGGAGGCTCAGTACAGAGTCATTTTTACTACCGACCCATCCAGCAACACCATCAGAGGGAGCGCTCGCTAGCATGGGTTGTGGGCCGAGGGAATGGGGCGTTGTGTTCGGCTTCATCGCTCTACGTCGCGCAGGTGCGTCATCGAAAACGGCGTCCGGTTCGCGGCTGTCGCTTTGGATTCCGTCAGTCGGCGAAGTGGTGGAGCATAGGGTTCGCCGGAAGTTTGATCGCACCCTCAGCTAAATCCCTGCGGGGGGCATCGCTCCAATAAAAGGGCTAAGTCGCCGCGTCGGGCCGGGTGGCGAGCTCCAGGGCCGACAACAGGGCCATCGCCTCGGCGCGATTGCCGCCGCACATGTCCACGGCCGGCCGCAGCGACGCGCAGAACGCGGGCCGTTCGGGTTTGCCGAACAGCTTGCAGCGCTCGTGTTCGTCGAGCTGGATGCAGCGCACGCCGGCTGGTTTGCCGTCGGGCATGCCCGGGATCGGGCTGGCGATGGAGGGTGCGGTGCAGCAGGCCCCGCAGCGTTCGCGGCAGTTCATGCCTGCGGACTCAGACCGGCGCCTGGAACGGTTCGGCCGTGCGCACGGCGCGCAGCGGAATCGGGCCGTAGACGTGCGGATAGGCCTCGCCGCTGCGCGGGCTGAGGTCGTAACGCAGCGCCTCGCCCAGCGCCGCCGCATCCAGGTGCAGCAGGACCAACTCGCCGCGGCCGCGCTGGTGGCGTTCGATCACACCGGCCAGCTGCGCCTGGGTCGCGCAATGCAGGAAACCGTCGCGACGCAGCGCATCGGGCGCGTAGGCGTCCGTCGATTGCGCCCGCGTCCAGTCGGCGGGATCGGCGAAGTGATAGACGGTGTCGGGGCGCATGGCACCTGCAGGCGCAGCTTGCGTGGACATGGGCATCGCCTCAACAGGTCGCAGCGCGCTCGACGGCGCTCATGCCGCTCGCGCCGGCCGCCGCACCAGGATCGCGGCGATCAGCAGTCCCATCGCGATCGCGTGGAGCACGATCGTGACCCCTCCGAAAGCGCTCATGCCCAGCGCCATCGAGGACGTGGAGGTTTCGCCGTTCTGTCTCATCCACATCAACCAGACGTGGCCGCACAGGCCCAGCAGCGAGCCGAGGATGAACAAGGCGAAGCCCACGCTGCCGCAGACGCCGGCCGCGCCCAGCGCGCGTCGCCGTATCAGGCACAGCACCAGGCCGACCGTGCACAGCAGCAGGTGCGGCGTGGCATACAGTACCGGGCCTAGCAGCGCGGCGAGTAGGGCGTTGGAGTCCATCGTGGTTTCCATTGCGTGCCGACACGCGGCCACGGCCGCGCTGCGCGGCCGGATGCCGTGAGCGGCGGATCAGTCGGCGGTGACCAGGGCGTCGTCGCGTTCGCGCAGCGCGGCGTAGACCGGATCGGTCTCCGGGCGGACCCGGTGCCAGCGTTCGAAGCTCTCGGCGGCCTGTTCGACCAGCATACCCAATCCGTCGATGCAGTCGTGCGCGCCGGCCGCCTTGGCCCAGGCCAGGAACGGGATCGCGACTTCGCCGTAGCTCAGGTCCACCGCGGCGGCGCGCGGGTTGGCCAGCGACATCGGCAGCGACGGCAGCTGCGCATCGCGCGAGGCCGAGGTCGCGTTGATGATCAGGTCGAAGGTGCCCAGCGCGACCATGTCCTTCATGTAGCGCGGATGCACGCGGCCGGGCTGGCCGAGCGCGTCGGCCAGGGCATCGGCGCGCTCGGGCGTGCGGTTGACGATGTAGAGGTCGCCGATGCCGGCATCGAGCAGGGCCGGGGCCACGCCGCGCGCGGCGCCGCCGGCGCCGATCAGCAGGGTGCGGCGCTCGCGCAGGTCCAGGCCGTGGCGGTCGGTGAGATCGCGGACCAGGCCGGCGCCGTCGGTGTTGTCGCCTTCCCAGCCGGTGGCGCTGCGGATCAGCGTGTTGGCGGCGCCGGCACGGCGTGCGCGTTCGCTCAGATGGGTGCAGATACCGGCCGCGCGGGTCTTGTGCGGCAGGGTGATGTTGGCGCCCAGGCCGCCCTCGGCGGCGAATTCGGCCAGCAGCGCGTCGAACTGCTCCGGCGCGGCGTCGATGGCGACGTACTCCAGGGCGATCCCGAGTTGGCGTCCGAATGCGGCATGGATCCGCGGCGACAGCGAGTGCGCCACCGGGTGGCCGATCACCGCAAAACGTGGAATGGACATGGACAGCCTCGTTGGGGATGCTGATGGGGAATATTCAAGGGAGACGCACTATGCGGCGCGCCGCGGCCTTGTCCGGCTTCAGTCTACTCTCCGGCCTGCTGCTGGCCATGCCCGCTTTGGGCTTTCTGTCCGAGTTCGGCATCGAGGGCATGGGCGTGGTTTCCACGCCGTACAGCGAAGTGCGCGCCAGCGTGAGTCCCGACGGGCGGCGTATCGTCTGGGGCAGCACCGACCGCCCCGGCGGCGCCGGCGGCTGGGACCTGTGGCAGGCCACGCTGAAGCAGGGCCGCTGGCAAGACCCGTCGCCGTTGCCCCTGAATACCGGCGCCAACGACTTCGACCCGTCGTTCAGCGCCGACGGCCGCTGGCTGTACTTCTTCTCCAACCGCTCCGGCGGGCGCGGCGGCGACGATCTGTATCGCGCGCCGGTCCTCGCCGACGGCGGCTACGGTCCGGCCGAGAACCTCGGTGCAGGCGTGAACGGTCACGGCGACGAGTGGGCGCCCACGCCCAGCCGCGACGGCCGGCATCTGCTGTTCGCCAGCGACAGCTTCGGCGGCGCCGGCCGCCACGACCTGTTCGTCGCCCGTTGGAACGGCAAGGCCTATGTCGATCCCAAGCCGGTGGCCGGCGTGAACACGGCCGCCGATGAGTTCGACGCGGCCTGGCTCGGCGACGGCCGCGCGATCGTGTTCGCGCGTTCGCAGAACGTGGAAAAACAACCGATCCGCCTGTACCTGGCGCAGTGCGAAGGCGAGAAATACGCCGCGGCGACAGCGCTGGCGCTGTCGTTCAACGGCGAGGACGGCTACACCCTGGGCCCGGCGCTGGACTGGAACAAACCCGGCGAACTGCTGGTCACCGGCAGCGCCAAGTCGCCCAAGGCCGGGAAGATGGATATCTATCGGATGAAGGCGCCGATGGCGACGGGGCAGAGCGGTTGCGTCGCGCCATGAGCGGCGAGAAGAAGATCGTGCTGCATTCGTTGAGCGGCTATCGCCCCGAACTGGACGCGATGGTCCATGAATGGATCGACGAGGGCGTGATCTACGTTGGCGTCGTGGGAGTGAACGCCGCGTACCTGGACGACATGATCGACTGGTTATGCGTCGCCGGCGACTATTTCATGCTCACCGCTGCGCATGAGGGCGAAACACTCGAAGATGCGATATCTCTTGCGACGCTGCTGACCGACGAGTATGCGGGCCCGTATCGGCTGGTTGAATTCTGAAAGCCGCGAGGCCGGGTCGACCTCGCAGCATGGGCGTTCGCTCAACGCGCTTCGCGCAACCAGCGCGCCGCATCCAGCGCGAAGTAGGTCAGGATGCCGTCGGCGCCGGCGCGCTTGATCGAGGTCAGCGCTTCCAGCACGCAGCCCTTTTCGTCCAGCCAGCCGTTGTCGATCGCCGCGCGCAGCATCGCGTACTCGCCGCTGACCTGGTAGACGAAGGTCGGCGCACCGAACTCGTCCTTGGCGCGGCGCACGATGTCCAGGTAGGGCATGCCCGGCTTGACCATGATCATGTCGGCGCCCTCGTCGAGGTCGAGGGCGATCTCGCGCATCGCTTCGTCGCTGTTGGCCGGGTCCATCTGGTAGGTGTACTTGTTGCCCTTGCCGAGCGCGCCGGCGCTGCCGACCGCGTCGCGGAACGGGCCGTAGAAGCTCGACGCGTACTTGGCGCTGTAAGCCAGGATGCGGGTGTGGATGTGGCCATCGAGTTCCAGCGCCTCGCGGATCCGGCCGATGCGACCGTCCATCATGTCGCTGGGCGCGACCACGTCGGCGCCGGCGACGGCGTGCGACAGCGCCTGCTTGACCAGGGCTTCGACGGTCTCGTCGTTCATGACGTAGCCGCTGTCGTCGATCAGGCCGTCCTGGCCGTGGGTGGTGTAGGGGTCGAGGGCGACGTCGGTGATCACGCCCAGTTCCGGGAAGCGCTGCTTGAGCGCGCGCACCGCGCGCTGGCACAGGCCGTCGTCCTGCCAGGCGGCTTCGGCGGTCAGCGATTTGGCGTCCGGCGCGGTCACCGGAAACAGCGCCAGCGCAGGCACGCGCAGTTCGCTGGCCTGTTCGGCCACGCGCAGCAACTCGTCGATCGACAGTCGCTCGATGCCCGGCATCGAGGCGACCGCGGCGCGGCCCTGCAGTTCGTGGACGAAGACCGGATAGATCAGGTCGTTCGCGGTCAGGACCGTCTCGCGCATCAGGCGCCGCGAGAACTCGTCGCGGCGCATCCGCCGCGGGCGTACGTAGGGATAGCTCATGATCCTTAGTTTACTCCCGGCTGCGCGCGCGTCGGGCGCTGAGGGCGTGGGTGGGACGTTTTGCCCTAGGGGCAAGGCAGTCATGCGCTTTAGCTGTTGGCTTAAGCCCCTCTCCCGCTTCCGGCAGAGGGGTTGGGGTGAGGGGCGACGCAGGCGCTGAGCTCCAACCTGATGCGCAACCCTCATCCGCCCTACGGGCACCTTCTCCCGCAAGCGGGAGAAGGGAAAGTCTCAGGGGAAAGGACAGATGCGGCTTACGCCGGGTACACCCGATACCGCAACGGCCGGAGCCCGACCGTGCCGCCGATCGCAGGTACCACCGCATCCGGCGTCGCCACCAGGTCCAATTCCAGCGCGCGAACCTGACCGTCAAGCTGCAGCTCCACGGTGATCCGGTCGGCCAGTCGATGCACGGCCAGCACGCGCGCGGCCAGACCATCGCCGGCCGCGCTCAAGGCCAAGTCGTGCGGACGCAGGTACAGCTTGGCCGCGCCGTCGACGACGCCGTCGGCCGGCAGTCGCAGCGCGTGGCCGTCGATCGCGAACTGGCCGCGCTCGACGCGACCATCAATGGTGTTAGCGCGGCCGATGAAGTCGAACACATAGGCTGAGGCCGGCTCGCGGTAGATCTGTTCCGGCGTGCCGACCTGTTCGATGCGGCCGTCGCGCAGCACGACCACGCGGTCGGCCAGCTCCAGGGCTTCTTCCTGATCGTGGGTGACGAACAGCGTGGTCTGTCCGGTCTGTTCGTGCAGGCGACGCAGCCAGCGCCGCAGCTCGACCCGGACCTTCGCGTCGAGCGCGCCGAAGGGCTCGTCCAGCAGCAGCACGGTCGGGTCGATCGCGAGCGCGCGCGCCAGCGCGACGCGTTGCTTCTGGCCGCCGGACAATTGTTCGGGATAGCGGCCGCCGAGTTCCGGCAACTGGATCAGGGTCAGCAGCTCCTGCACCCGGCGCGCGATCGCGGCCTTGTCCGGACGCCGGCTTCGCGGGCGACTGCGCAGGCCGAAGGCGATGTTCTCGGCCACGGTCATGTGCTTGAACAGCGCGTAGTGCTGAAACACGAAACCGACGTTGCGCTCGCGCAGGCTCAGGCGAGTGGCGTCGTCGTCGCCGAACAGCAGGCGGCCGCGATCGGGATGGAGCAGGCCGGCGATCACCCGCAGCAGCGTGGTCTTGCCCGAGCCCGACGGTCCCAGCAGCGCGACCAGTTCGCCCGACGCGATATCCAGGTCGACCGCGTCGAGCGCGGCGACGTTCGCGTACTGCTTGCTGATGCCTTGGATGTGCAGGTCCATGCCTTTGCCTTGAACCGTCCCGGCGCCATGATGGCCCAAGGCCGCGGCCGAAGGTGAAGCCTCGGCCGGCAGGGCCGCGTCGAGGTCCGCCGAGCGCCACAGCGCGGGATCGTTCGCTCTTGCCACGTTCATTTCAATGCCGCCTGTGTGATTGCGCCAGGGCGTCGCCGTGGCGCGCTTCCAGCCAGAACTTGATCACCAGCGTGACCAGGGCCAGGCCGGCGAGCAGCGATGCGGCCGCGAACGCCGCGGTGCTGTCGAATTCGTTGTAGAGGATCTCGATATGCAGCGGCAGCGTATTGGTCAGGCCGCGGATATGTCCGGACACCACCGATACCGCGCCGAACTCGCCCATCGCGCGCGCGCCGCACAACAGCACGCCGTAGAGCAGGCCCCATTTGATGTTGGGCAGGGTGACGCGGCGGAACATGGTCCAAGCGCCGGCGCCCAGCGAGCGCGCGGCCAGTTCCTCGTCGGCGCCCTGTTGCTGCATCAACGGAATCAGTTCGCGCACCACGAACGGGAAGGTGATGAACAAGGTCGCCAGCACGATGCCGGGGCGCGCGAACAGGATCTTGATGTCGTATTGCGCCAGCAGTCCGGCGAACCAGCCGTGCGAGCCGAACAGCAGCACCAGGCACAGGCCGGCGACCACCGGCGAGACCGCGAACGGCAGGTCGATCAGGGCCAGCAGCACGCGCTTTCCGGCGAATTCGAAGCGGGTGACGGCCCAGGCGGTGAATACGCCGAACACTGCGTTGAGCGGAATCACGATCGCCGCGGTGAACAGGGTCAGCTTGAGCGCGGCCAGCGCGTCGGGCTCTCTGAGCGCGGCGAACCAGACGCCGACGCCCTTGGCGAAGGCCGCGCCCAGCACCATCAGCAGCGGCATCACCACCAGCAGCGCCATCACCAGCACCGCGGATAGGATCAGGGTCCAGCGCAGCCATGCGGGCTCTTGCAGATCGTCGCGCTCGCGCGCAGCGGAGTGTTCACGGCTCACGGCGGCGCTCCCTGCGTTCGTGCGCGAACAACGACGGAATCGCGTTGATCGCCAGCAGGCAGACGAAGGATGCCGCCAGCAGCAGCGCGGCGATCGCGATCGCACCGTTGTAGTCGTATTCCTCCAGACGGATGGTGATCAGCAGCGGCGCGATCTCGGTCTTGTAGGGCAGGTTGCCGGCGATGAAGATCACCGAGCCGTACTCGCCCAGGCCGCGCGCGAACGCCAGCGAGAAACCGGTCAGCAGCGCCGGCAACAGTTCCGGCAGGATCACCCGGCGCAAGGTGGTCAGGCGCGAGGCGCCGAGCGAGGCCGCGGCTTCTTCCTGTTCGCGGCCCAGCGCTTCCAGCACCGGCTGCACCGTGCGCACCGCGAACGGCAGGCCGATGAACACCAGCGCGATCACGATGCCGGCCGGCGCGTAGGCGATCTTGAAACCGGCCGGCTCCAGCCAGCGCCCGACCCAGCCGTTGGAGGAATAGATCGCGGTCAGGGCGATGCCGGCGACCGCGGTCGGCAGCGCGAACGGCAGATCGACCAGCGCATCGAGCAGGCGTCGGCCCGGAAAGCGATAGCGCACCAGCACCCAGGCGATCAGCGCACCAGCGAACAAGGCCAGCACCGAGGCCGCGAGCGCGGCGCCGAAGCTGAGCTTGAGCGAGGCCTGCACGCGTGGGTCCTGCACCGCACGCAACCAGCCGTCGGCGCCCAGGCCGGCGGCGCGGATGGCCAGCGCCGCCAGCGGCAGCAGCACCACCAGACTCAGCCACGCCAGGCCCAGGCCGATGCTGAGGCCGAAGCCAGGCAGCGGCCGGCGCCAGCGCGATGGGGAGAGCGAGGGGAGGGCGATGGAGCTCATGCTATGGGGTCTTCTTAATCGGATTCCGGTGTGCGGTTTTGTTCTTTGCTCGTCATTCCCGAGAAGGCGGGAATGACGGCGATGGAGGTTGAGGCAACGTGGAGGTTCATCGGTGGCGGTACATACACTCGCTTCGATGGCCCCCCACAGTCGCCGTAGCCCTCACTTCGGCTGATAGATCCGATCGAAGAAACCGCCATCGGCGAAGTGCTCGGTCTGCGCCTTCTTCCAGCCGCCGAACGCGTTGTCGATCGTGACCTGCTTGATCTGTGGGAACTGGCTCAACTCAGCCGCGGGCACTTTGTCCGGTTCGGCCGGACGGTAGTGGTGCTTGGCGGCCAAACGCTGGCCCTGCGGCGTGTACAGGAAGCGCAGGTAGGCTTCGGCCTGCTTGCGCGTGCCGTGCTTGGCCACGTTCTTGTCGACCCAGGCCACCGGCGGCTCGGCCTTGATGCTCAGGCTGGGCACGACGATTTCGTACTTGCCGCGGTTGCCGGGTTCGTCGAGGGTCAGCAGGGCCTCGTTTTCCCAGGCCAGCAGCACGTCGCCGATGCCGCGTTCGACGAAGGTGGTGGTCGAGCCGCGTGCGCCGGTGTCCAGCACCGGCACGTTCTTGAACAGACGGGTGAGATAGTCGACGACCTTGCCGCCGTCGCGGTACTGCTGCGAGGCCCAGGCCCAAGCGGCGAGGTAGTTCCAGCGCGCGCCGCCGGAGGTCTTGGGGTTGGGCGTGATCACCGCCACGCCCGGCTTGACCAGGTCGCCCCAGTCGCGCACGCCCTTGGGATTGCCCTTGCGCACCAGGAACACGATGGTCGAGGTGTAGGGCGCGCTCTGGTGCGGCAGACGCGACTGCCAGTTCGCCGGCAGCAGTTTGCCGTTGCTGGCGATGGCGTCGATGTCGGCGGCCAGCGCCAGGGTGACCACGTCCGCTTCCAGGCCGTCGATCACCGAGCGCGCCTGCTTGCCCGAACCGCCGTGCGAGGCGCGGATCTTCAGGGTCTCGCCGGTCTGCTGCTTCCACTGCGCGGCGAAGGCGGTGTTGACCTCGGCGTAGAACTCGCGGGTCGGATCGTAGGAGACATTGAGCAATTCGACGTCTTTGGCCGCGGCCGGGCCGGCGACCAGCGCCAAGGCGACGACGAGCGAGGAAAGCATGATTTTCATGTGGGGGGTCTCTTTGCGTCGTGGAGCGCGCGTGGATGAAGCACGCGCGAGTGAGGCGCGCGCCGGTGGTGAGCATGCTCAGAAGGAGAATTGCGCCCGCGTGAAGAAAACCTTTTCGTCTTCGCGATCGGCGCCGGCCGGCGCGCCACCCTCGAAGTCGGTCCGGGTGTAGTTGGCGACCAGCTTGAAGTTGCTGGTCAGGTACCAGTTCAGGCCCAGGCCCCAGTTGCTGGCCTCGGACGCGACCGCGGCCGGATCGGCGAAGCGCGGG
Organism: uncultured Lysobacter sp.; assembly: GCA_946480055.1. Next base: position 20,127 of record CAMLID010000010.1, read on the forward strand.
AAAGCGTCGTCGTCGATGCTGAGACGGCCGTAGCGCGCGACCAGTTCCAGCGCGCCCCAGCCGGCGCCGCCGGGCGTGAACGGCTGGCTGGGTTTGACCACCCCCTTGTAGCTGGCGTCCTCGCCGGTGAGCACCCAGCCGGCGGTGAGCTGCCAGGCTTCGTGATCGAGCGTGTCGTGCACGTTGCCGGCCGGCAGCAGCAGTTGTTGGCGCGAACGGATGTATTCGCCGAGCAGGCCGAGCCGGTTGCGGTAGTAGTAGGCCTGCGGCGACCAGCGTGTGTGTTCGCCGTCGGCCAGCACCGCGCTGCGGTAGTTGAAGAACTGGACCTGGCCCGGCGTGCGGTAGCGCGGCAGGAAGTTGTTGCCGGCGCCGCGCTTGTCGCCCTGGCTGGCGCCGATGCCGAAGCCCAGGCCGGACAGTGCGCCGCCGCTGTTCTTCCACGGTTCCACGAACACGCGGCCGATCAGGTCGAACTCGTTGTCGGGATTGGTGGTGGCGCCGTCGCGGCCGTCGGGCGCACCGTTGAAGGCGCCGACCGCGTAGCTGATCGCGCCGTCGGCGAACTCGCCCTGCAGTTGCACGCCCAGGTCGCGGACCGGCGCCAGTTCGCTGGCGAAACCGCCTTCGACCATGGCCCCGGCGCTGCTGGACTGCAGCCGCTCCAGACCCAGCGGTACTTTGTAACGGCCCACGCGCACGGCCGCGCGCGGGCTGAAACGCACATCGACGTAAGCGTCGTTGACAGTGGCGCTATCTCCGGCCAGCTGCGCGCCCAGGCGGAACGCGAACAGCGAGCCCCAGCTGCCTTCGATGGTCGGTTCGACACGGCGGAACAGGAAGGTGTCGTTCTGCGGGCTGCGCTGGTCGTCGATGAAGAAGCGGCCGTCGGCCTGGACCAGGGCGCGGACCTTCACTTCCAGATCGCCCGGCGGCGGCGACTTCACCGACAGGCCCTTGGCGGCGCTGAGGGTGACGGTCGGGGTGGAGGCCACGCGCGCGGCGTCGGCCTCGGCCTGCAGCTCCAGGCGGCGCTCGATCACGCGCAGGCGCTGGTCCAGGTCGGCCGGATCGACAGCGGCGGTGTTGCCGGCGTCGGCGGGTGCGGTGCCCAGGCGTTGTTCGATCGCCCGCAAGCGACGGGCCAGGTCTTCGACGCTGACCCCGGAGGATTGCGCTTGCGCCGGCAGCGCCAGCGCGCAGCCCAGTGCGCCCAGCAGCCAAGCGGGGGACGGTGTCGCGGTCGTAGGTCGCCGATGTCGATGGGGCATGGCGGATTCCTTGGGAAAGTGGGATGAGAGTGTGTGGCGTGCGTGCGGCGAGGGCCTCAGTCCGTCGAAGCCGGCTGCGGGCGACGACAGCGCAGCCGGCGCGCGCGCTGCGGATGCCCGCTCACAGCGGACGGCTCCGCACTTCTTCCACCCGCACGCGTTCGCTGCGCGTGATCTGCACGATCTGCGAACCGTGCACCACCACCTCGACCTGGCCGTAGCCGATCTCGCGCAGCGCAGTCAGTACCGCGAACTCGCTGTCGCTGAGGTTGACGATGTTGACCGCGGGCTCCGCTTCGCCCGCAGGCGAGGCGGCCGGGTCGTGGCCGCGCGGTTTACGTCGGGCCGCGTTCATGCCGCGTCTCCTGTCAGCAGCGGCGCGCCGTGGCCGCGCGCCAGCTCGCCCAGGCTGCAGCCGTCGAGCACCCGCGCCAGCGCGTCGCGCGCCTCGCGCATCAGCGCGCGCAGGTCGCACTGCGCCGGGTCCGGGCAGTCGGCGCAGGCGCGGTAGGCGCTGACGCTGGCGCAGCGCACCGGCGCCAGCGGACCGTCGATGGCGCGGATCAGGTCGCCGACCCGGATCTGTTCGGCCGGCCGCGCCAGGGCATGGCCGCCCTTCTGGCCGCGCCGGCTGTGGATGAAGCCGGCCTCGCGCAGGTCGACCAGGATCGATTCCAGGAATTTTTCCGGCGTGCGGCTGTGTTCGGCGATCGCCCGGGCCTGCAGCCGGCCGTCGTCGGCGCGCGCCAGCGCGCACATGGCGCGCAGTGCGTATTTCGCCTTCATCGTCAGCATTTCCTATTCGCCATGTAGGGAATAGAGCCGCAAAGCCGGGCGCGAAGGAAAAGGCGATGCGTCATCTGCATATGCCCGGGTGGCATGTGGCCGGTACGATGGGGCGATGCGACCCCTGCGCACCCTCCCGCCCCTGGCTCGCGCCTGCCTGATCGCGCTGGCGGCGCTGGCCGCGCTGTGCTGGCTCGGGCCGTGGCTGAGCGCCTACGACCCGCATTCGCCGGATTGGGAGGCGCTGTCGGTCGCGCCCGGCACGGCCGGGCACTGGTTCGGCACCGATGCGATCGGCCGCGACGTCTACGCGCGCACCCTGGCCGGCGGGCGTCTGTCGTTGACCATCGGCCTGCTCGCCAGCGTGGTCGCGCTGGCGATCGGACTGGGCTACGGCGCGATCGCCGGGCTCGCCGGCGGCCGGATCGAGCGCGCCCTGCTGCGGGTGCTGGACGTGTTCTCGGCGCTGCCGTTCCTGCTGGTGGTGATCCTGTTGCTGACCCTGTTCGAGCGTTCGCTGGGGCTGCTGCTGGCGGCGATCGGCGGCTATGTCTGGATCGATCTGGCGCGGGTGATGCGGGCCGAGGCCGCGCGCCTGCGCGAGGCGCCGTTCGTGCTCGCGGCCCAGGCCGCCGGCGCCGACTTCGGCCAGCGCCTGCGCTGGCACGTGCTGCCCAACCTGCTGCCGCTGGCTTTCGTCTACCTGGGCCTGATCCTGCCGCAGGCGATCCTGGTGGAAAGTTTTCTCGGTTTCCTCGGCCTGTCGGTCGACGAACCTTCGGCGAGCTGGGGCACGCTGTTGTCCGAAGGCGTGCAGGAACTCGACAGCGCACCGTGGACTTTGTTGTTCCCGGCCGGTTTCCTGGTCGCGACCCTGGCGACGTTCCAGTTCCTCGGCGACGGCCTGCGCGATTGGCTGGACGTGCGCGGCGAAAGCGAGGCCGCGGCGGCATGAGTACGACCCTGGCGCTGCAGGCGCTGACCGTCGATACCGGTGCGCGCCGGCTGCTCGGGCCCTTGGATCTGGAACTGCGTGCCGGCGAATGCCTGGGCGTGGTCGGCGAAAGCGGCAGCGGCAAAAGTTTGAGCGCATTGTCGCTGCTGGGCCTGCTGCCGCCGGGCCTGCGCGCCGAGGGCCGGCTGAGCGCGGACGGCGCGAGCATCGCCCTGGGGTCGCGCGCGCATGCAGCGCTGCGCGGGCGCGCGCTGGGCTGGGTGCCGCAGGACCCGCTGGCGGCGCTGCATCCCTTGCGCAGCGTCGGCGCGCAACTGGTCGAGACCCTGTGCGCGCTGCGGGCGTTGCCGCGCGCGGCGGCACAGACCGAAGCGGCCGCCTTGCTGGCGCGCGTGCAGTTGCCCGATCCGGTCGCGGCCCTGGCGCGCTATCCGCATCAGTTCTCCGGCGGACAGCGCCAGCGCATCGCCATCGCTTTGGCGCTGGCGACGCAGCCACGCGTGTTGATAGCCGACGAGCCGACGTCCGCGTTGGACGCGCGCATCGCCCGCGAGATCCTCGACCTGCTCGACGACCTGCGCCGCGAGGACGGCCTGGCGTTGCTGCTGATCAGCCACGATCTGCCCCTGGTCGGCGCCTACGCGCAGCGGCTGGTGGTGCTGCAGCGCGGGCAGGCGGTCGAGCGTGGCGACACCCGCACGGTGTTCGCAGCGCCGCAGCACGCCTACACGCGCGAACTGCTGGCCGCCGATACGATCGCGCCGGCCGCGCCGCCGGCAGTGGACGCACCGGTGCTGCTGCGCGGCGAAGGCCTGCGCATGCGCTACCCGCGCGCGCCGCGCGCGGCGTTGGACGATGTCTCCCTGGAGCTGCGTCGCGGCGAAGGCTTGGCCCTGGTCGGCGAGAGCGGCAGCGGCAAGAGCACGCTGGGCCGCGTGTTGCTGCGGTTGCTGCGCGGCGCGCAGGGCCGGGTGCTGCTGGACGGTATCGATCTGAGTGCGGCCGCGCCACGTGCGTTGCGTGACTTGCGTGCGCGCACCGGCGTGGTGTTCCAGGACCCTTATGCCTCGCTGGACCCGCGCATGCGCGTGGCCGAGCTGGTCGCCGAACCGTTGCGCATCCATGGTCGTGGCGACGCCGCCGCGCGTCGCGCGCGTGCCGCCGAGCTGTTGCAGGCGGTCGGGCTGGAGGCGGCGATGCTGGACCGCTATCCGCATCAGTTCTCCGGCGGCCAACGCCAGCGCATCGCGATCGCTCGCGCGCTGGCGACCGATCCCGAGCTGCTGGTCTGCGATGAGGCGGTGTCGGCGCTGGACGCGCACCACCGCGGCGCGATCCTGGCCTTGCTGGCGACGCTCAAGCGCGAACGCGGCCTGGCCTTGCTGTTCGTGACCCACGACCTCGCCGCCGCGGCCGCGGTGGCGGAGCGGATCGCGGTGCTGGAAGCCGGGCGCATTGTCGAGACCGGAGCGACGGCGGAAGTGCTGCGCGCGCCGCAGCATGCGCATACTCGGGCACTGCTCGCGGCGCGACCGAAGACGGCCGTGGGGTAGGAGCGGCGTAAGCCGCGACCGCGCCACTTCGGGAACGGCGCCGGCCGCGGCTTACGCCGCTCCTACCCCAAAGCGGATTCGCTAGCGGTCGTGCATCCGCATGCAAGGTGCGAGCGACGCGGGTCGCGATCGCAGCGACGACGCTTCGCCTGGGGTTCGATCGCGGTTTACGCCGCTCCCACAGAAGGGGGTTGCGTCGCACAGGGCGGCTGCGAAAGCCGCCCTGTGGATCACGCCGCGCCGAGCGCGCTCAGATGATGCCGCCGCCCATCGACAAGCGGACGACGCCGACCACGATCACGATGGCGTTGAGCACCAGGCCGGCCTTGGCGCGGCCGCGCTTGGTTTCGCGGGTGAACAGGATGCCGACCGCGGCGATGATGGCGCCGACCGCCGCGAACGGAATCAGCAGCCAGTTGCCCCAGCCCAACAGCGGAATCAGGGCGATCACCATCCAGATCATGGCGAGGATGCCCCAAATCAGGCTGATCAGTCCCATCGTGCGGTCTCCCGTTCGGGCGCGGATGCGCTCATGCCCATGATGCTGCCGGATCGCGGCGATTCAAGGGCCGGCGGTCGCGGTCAGGGGGTGTCTTTCGGCACCCCTGAGGAGGCGGAGCGGGGCGCTGGCGGGGGGCGGTGTGGCGGGCGCGCTTTCCTGCCTTCGCCTGGGAAGGGCAGGTTCGCTATGGGTGTGCAGAGGCGTGGTGGTGCGGTTCGCCTTGGACTCACCGCACCCTACGTGCTTCGCGCTCCTGCTTTGCGTCGGAGCGGAAGGGTTGCGATGGTGCGGTTCGCTTCGGGCTCACCGCACCCTGCGTCAGAGGTCGTGGACGCCGTCGATTTCCACGCGCAGTTCGCGACGGCAGACCGCGGCCTGCAGCACGACGCGCTGCACGCCGGGCAGACGCGCGTCCAGCGCGGCCATCACCGCCGGCACTTCCTCGCGGTCGCGCACGTAGACCTTGAGCCGCGAGCCGGCGCCGAAGCGGATCGGCAGCGAGGGCCGCTGCACGCGCGCGGCGGCGATCAGGCTGTCGAAGTTGGCCAGGGTTTCGTCGAGCTGGGTGTCGACCGAATCGATGTGGCGCGACTCGTGGCCGACGATCGCCGCGGTGCCCGACAGCAACAGCGGTATCGCACTGCCGGCCGGCGGCAGCATCGCGCGGGCGAAGCTGGGCGGCTGCGGGCCGTACTGGCGCGGGTAGCGGTAGGCGCTGACCTGGCGCGGGTTCTCCAGCGGTGTGCCCGGCGTACGCGAGGCCAGCCAGTACACCTGCAGGCGGCGGGTTTCGCTGCCGTCGGCGACCTTGCCGATCGCGGTCGCGGCCGGCAGCTGGGCCGGATCGAAGTCGCCCAGGCCGGCGGCGCGGCCGACGCAGAACACGCGGTAGCGCTCGGCGTCGCCCTGACCCACGGTGATGCCGTCGAGGTAGTTCCAGATCCGCAGCAGGTGCCGATAACCGCGCTCGCGGGTGAATTCGGTCATGCGTGCGTAGATCGCCTCGGCGGCCGCGCCGAGGCCATCGTTGATGTTCACGCCCGGCGGTTCGTCGAGTTCGATCGCGCCGAACTGCAGCGCGCCGTCCTCGGCCCAGACCAGGTCGCCGTCGCGGCCGCAGGCCACCGGTGCCGACCCGCGCCAGACTTCCAGGCGGGTCTCGCCGTAGGGCTCCAGGGCCACACGCACGTAACGCGGGTCGTCGTGATGCGGGGCGTCGGCGCCGAAGCCGAACACCGCCAACACGTCGTCGTCGGCCAGCACGGTCGCCGGCGCGGCGTCGGTGTAATCGACGCTGTAGCGCGGCATCGGCGCCACCACGGTCGCGGCCGCGCTCACGGATTGCCCTGCTGCAGCGTGTCGCCGCGGAAGTCGACGCCGACCTGGCGTTTGCGCCGCAACCAGCCGCGCAGCGCCTGCGGCGCCATACGGATCGCGGTCAGGGCGTAGATCAGGCGGAACATGCGCAAGCGGCGCAGCACCGCCGGGTTGTCGAACACGTCGCCGGCCAGCATCGAGATGACCGCCTGCTCGATCTGCCAGTAATTGCGCGGCTCGCTGAACAGCGTGCGCATCACCGGCGTGGTGAAGCGGTAGATGAACCACTGGAAATGCTTGAGGCCGCGCTTGAGGCGCTTGACCATCGCGCGCTGCAATGCGGCTTCGCTGGCCGGATCGCGCAGCGCGCCGTCGACCACTTCGGCCGCCTGCTCGCCGCTGTTCATGCCCAGGTACACGCCGGAGGAGAACACCGGATCGACGAAGGCGTAGGCGTCGCCGACCATGACCCAGCCCGGGCCGGTCATCTGGGTGCAGGTGTAGGAGTAGTTGCCGGTCACGTGGACCGCGCCGACCCGCTGCGCGCCCTGCATGCGCGCCCACACCTGCGGCTCGGATTCCAGGGTCTTCATCAGGAACGTTTCGGTCTCGCCGCGGCGCTGCTTGAGGTATTCGGGGAAGCACACCGCGCCGACGCTCATCACGTCCTTCTGCAGCGGGATCAGCCACATCCAGCCGTGCGAGAAGCGCTGCACGGTGATGTTGCCGGCGTCTTCGCCGTCGCGGCGCTCGACCCCGGTGAAGTGGCTGAAGATCGCCGCCGACTGGTGCAGCGGATTCTTCTTCTTGAGCTTGAGCTGGCTGCCGAAGAACGCGTCGCGGCCGCTGCCGTCGATGACGTAGCGCGGGCGCACGGTCAGGGCAGCGCCGTCGGCGGCGCGCGCATGGACCACGGACGGACGGCCGTCGGCGCCGAACTCGACCTTCTCGACCTTGACCCGCTCGCGTGCGTCCACGCCGTTGGCCTGGGCGTTGCGGAACAGCAGCTGGTCGAACTCTTCGCGCTTGACCTGGTAGGCGTAGCCGAACTTCGGGTTCAGCGCGCGCTCGAAGCGGAAGGTGTTGTAGTTGCGCTCGTCGATGGGGAACTCGGCGCCGGGCTTGTGGGTGCCGATCGCCTTGACCTGCTCGAGCACGCCCAGGCGTTCGAGGATGGGCAGGTTCATCGGCAGCAGCGACTCGCCGATATGGAAGCGCGGGTGCGCGTCCTTCTCCAGCAGCAGCACCTTCCAGCCCTTGCGGGCGAGCAGGGTCGCGGCGGTGGTGCCGGCGGGGCCGCCGCCGATGACCAGCACGTCGGGGCTGAGGGCCTCAGGCTTGGGGTCCGCCGGGTCGGCGGCGTCGTTCAGGTTGTGGTCCGGGCGGGCGTCGGCGGGGCCGGACGCAGGAATGGCTGAGCTCATCCGCAGATGATAGCCCGCCATCCGTGATCGCTGTCCCGGTCCCCCCGGCCGAACCGGCGGTTGCGCGCGGCCGCCCGATGCCGGATCGTGGCGCACCTTGCCGCCCGTAGTTGGATCGTCCGATGTCCGAACAAAGCCCCGCCGAACGCGAACTTGCGCAGCTCCTGGTCGAAAGCCTGAACCTGGAAGACGTCGATCCGGCGCAGATCGACCCCGAGGCGGCGTTGTTCGGCGACGGCCTGGGCCTGGACTCGATCGACGCCCTGGAGCTGGCGCTGGCGGTGTCCAAGCAGTACGGCTTCCAGCTGCGCTCGGACAGCGACGAAAACCGCCGCATCTTCGGCTCGCTGCGCGCCCTGTCGGCGCACATCGAGCAGAGCCGGGCGGCCTGAGCGCCGCCGCGCCCGGCCCGTCGCCCGTCGCGGACGCCGAACCCAAGGCCATGACCGGCGCCGTGCTGCGGCTGCTGCTGGCGATCGCCTATCCGGCGCTCGCGCACTGGGCCAGCCACGACGGCGGCGGCTGGCCGGCGGTGGTCGCCCTGGTCGACCTGACCCTGATCGTGCAGATCGAGGCGTTGCTGCGGCTGCGCATCGGCGCCTGGCTGCTGTTCGCGGCCATCGTCGCGGCGCTGGTCGCGCTGGCCGGCACGATCTGGCCGCAACTGCTGCTGCTGGCGCCGCCGATGCTGTTCACCGGCGCCCTGGCGTGGTGGTTCGGGCGCAGCCTGCGCGCGCCGCGCGAGGGCCTGATCACCCGCATCGTCGCCGCCCTGGACGGCTGCACGCCGCAACAGCTGCCGGCCGACGTCTACCGCTACTCGCGCAAACTGACCGCGATCTGGGCCTGGTTGCTGGGCGGCCTGGCGCTGGCCAATACCGTCCTGGCGCTGATCGCGGTGCCCGGCGGGGTGCTGGCGCGACTGGGGCATACGCCGCCGATCGCGATCGGCCAGGACCAGTGGTCGCTGTTCGCCAACCTGCTGAACTACGGCATCGTCGGCGGCTTCTTCGTCGGCGAGTACCTGTTCCGCAAGCGCCTGTTCCAGAACCGCCCCTACCGCAACTTTTGGGATTTCCTGCGGCGCATGGCCGCGCTGGGGCCTTCGTTCTGGCGCAGCCTGTTCGATTGACGCCAGGATCGGCATGGCGCTGCGGCCGGGTGGCTTATCCTGTCGTTCGACCGATCCGCCAGCCGAACATCGCCCGCATGCAATTCGTCATCGCCGCCGATCATCCCAGCCTGCCCGGGCATTTCCCCGGCCAGCCGGTGGTGCCGGGCGTGGTCGTGCTGGAGCGTGTGTTGGAGGCGATCGAATCCGGCCACGGACCCCTGGCCGCGTTACGCCTGCCGCAGGTGAAGTTCGCCCAGCCGCTGCTGCCGGGCGAAACCGCGCGCATCGAACTCGACGGCGCCGCGCCCCGCTGGCGCTTCCGGGTGCTGCGCGACGAGACCCTGCTGGCCAGCGGCGAAGTCGTGGCCGCGCCGTGAACGCCGAGCACTGGAAGCAGCGCCCCGAGGGCGGCAGCCCGTTCGCGCTGTGGCTGATCGGCTGGATCGCCCGGCGCGGCGGACGCGGTCTGGCGCGGCTGTGCCTGTACCCGATCACCGCTTACTTCGTGGCCGTGCGCGGTCCCGAGCGGCGCGCCTCGCGCGACTACCTCACGCGCGTGCTGGGCCGGGCGCCGAGCCTGTTCGAGATCGCCCGCCACATCCACACCTTCTCCGCGACCATCCTCGACCGCCTGTTCATGCTCGGCGGGCGGATGCATTACTTCGACGTGCGCGTGAGCGGCCTGGACGAGATCCACGCCCAGCACGGACGCGGCGGCGCGCTGATCTTCGGTTCCCACCTGGGCAGCTTCGAAGCCCTGCGCGTGCTCGCGCGCAGCGCGCCGGAGGTGCAGGTGCGGGTGGTGTTCGACAAATCGCACAACCCGGCCATGACCCGGCTGCTGGATTCGCTGGACCCGCGCATCGCCGCCGGAGTGATCGACGCCGGCCAGGACGGTCCCTCGATCGTGCTGGCGGTGAAGCAGGCGCTGGACGAGGGCGCGCTGGTCGCGCTGCTGGTCGACCGCGCCCGCCCCGGCGAGCCCTGGCTGCGCACGCCGTTCCTGGGCGCGCCGGCGCCGTTCCCGGTCGCGCCCTGGCTGGTCGCGGCGACCCTGAAGGCGCCGGTGTTGCTGGCCTTCGGCCTGTACCGCGGCGGCGCCCGCTACGATCTGGTGTTCGAGCCGTTCAGCGACGGATCGGTGATCGCGCGCCAGGATCGACCGCGTGCGTTGCCGGCGATGATCGAACGCTACGCCGCGCGCCTGCAGCACCACGCCTGCGACGCGCCCTACAACTGGTTCAACTTCTACGACTTCTGGCATGCCGATGACGCGGTTCAAGACAGCACAGCTCACGACGGCGTCGCCGACCCGGGCGCGCACGACGATCCGGCCGCAGCGCTGGGCCTGGGCGCTGGCGCTGGCCTGCGCCGCCGGCTCGCTGTACGCCGCTCCCCCTGAGCCGGCCGCGGCGCCGACGCCCGACGCGGGCGCGACGGTGGACCCGGACTGGATCCTGTCGCGGCTGGCGCAGCCGGCGGCGATGCGGACCTCGTTCGTCGAGATCCGCGGTTCGGCGCTGCTCAAGGCGCCGCTGCGGCTCAGCGGCGAATACCAGCGGCTGGAAGACGACACCCTGATCCGCGAAGTGCGCGCGCCGTATGCGGAGACCACCACCATCCGCGCCGGCGAAGTGAAGATCCAGCGCGCCGGCAAGGCCGCACGCACTTTCTCGCTGGCGCGTGCGCCGGAACTGGCCGGCCTGCAGGCCAGCTTCGGCGCCTTGCTGGCCGGCGACCGCAAGCGTCTGGAACAGCACTACCGCGTCGCCGCCGAAGGCACGCACCAGCAATGGACCATGGTCCTGACTCCGCGCAGCAATGCGGTCGCGGCCAAGCTGCAGGGCATCACCCTGCGCGGGCGCGGCGCCGAACTGCGCTGCATCGAAGCGCGCCCGGCGCGTTCGGACGCCAGCGGCGGGATCGAGCTGCAACGCACCTTGCTGGCCGGCGCCGCGCGCGAGGCGGCCGGCATCGTCGACGCCAGCCAGCTCGCTGCGCTGTGCCGCGGCCACGGCACAGCGCAGCGATGACGCCAGCGCGTCGTCTTGCCCTGGCGCTGCTGTGGCTGGCCGCGCTCGCGCTCGCGGGCTGGGCGATCAGCCAGCGCCTGCAACTCAGCGGCGACCTGCGCCGCTTCATGCCCAGCGCGCAGACCCCGGCGCAGAAGCTGCTGATCGACGAACTCGGCGAAGGCCCGGGCTCGCGCCTGCTGCTGGTGGCCTTGTCCGGCGATACCCCGCAAGCGCTGGCCGCGCAGTCCGAGGCGATGCGCAATGCGCTCGCGACGAAGCCGGAATTCAAGCTGGTCGCCAACGGCGCCGACCTCGGTCTGGACGCGATCCCCGAACGCCTGCGTCCCTACCGTTATCTGTTGTCGCCGACGCTGGATACGAACCTCTTCGACGCGGCCTACCTCGGCGACGAACTGCAGGCGCGCGTGCAGGACCTGGGCTCGCCGGCCTCGGCGATGCTGGAACCGCTGCTGCCGAACGATCCGACCCTGGAAACCCTGAAGCTGGCCGAGGCCTGGCAGCCGGCGAACGCGCCGCAGCGTTTGCACGGCGTTTGGTTCGACCGCGCCGGCCGCGAAGCGCTGCTGGCGCTGGAAACACGCGCCGCCGGCTTCGATCCCACCGGCCAGCAGGCCGCGATCGACGCGATCCGCGCCGCGTTCGCGCAGGCGCGCGGCGCCTCGAAATCGCAACTCACCCTGAGCGGGCCGGGCGCGTTCTCGGTCGAGATCGGCGGCCGCACCGCGCGCGAGGCCAGCCTGATCGGCACCATCGACAGCCTGGTGTTCGTGCTGCTGCTGTGGCTGGCCTACCGCAGCTGGAAGGCGCCGCTGCTCGGCGGCCTGCCGCTGGCCAGCGCCGGCCTGGCCGGGCTGGGCGCGGTCGCGCTGCTGTTCGACGGCGTGCATGGCATCACCGTCGCGTTCGGCTTCACCCTGATCGGCGTCGCCCAGGACTATCCGATCCACCTCTTCAGCCATCAGCGTCCGGGCCTGTCGCCCTGGGCCAGCGCGCGCGCGCTGTGGCCGACCCTGGGCACCGGCGTGGCCTCGACCTGCATCGCCTACCTGACCTTCATGGTCTCCGGCGTCGACGGATTGAAGCAGCTGGCGGTGTTCACCATCGTCGGCCTGGGCACGGCCGCGTTGACGACGCGCTTCGTATTGCCGGCGCTGATCGATCCTTCGCCGCGCGACGCCGCCGGTTCGGCCTGGCTGGCGCGCGCCTGGGCCGCTCTGGCGCGATTGCCGCGGCTGCGCGGCATCGGCATCGCGGTGCTGGCCGCGCTGGCGTTGGCGCTGGCCTGGCTGGCGCCGGGCCCGTTCTGGCAGAACGATCTGGCCAAGCTCACTCCGGTGCCGGCCGACGCGCTCGCGCGCGATGCGCAACTGCGCGGCGAACTGGGCGCGCCCGACGTGCGTTACGTGATCGCGCTGGAAGCCGGCGACGCCGAAGCCGCGTTGCGCGGTTCCGAACGCCTGCTGCCGGCCTTGGACCGGCTGCGCGCGCAGGGCGCGATCGCCGGCTACGACCTGGCCGCGCGCTACCTGCCCAGCGCCGCGACCCAGCGCGCACGCCAGATCAAGCTGCCGGGCGCGGCCACCTTGGACGCGGCGCTGGCCAGCGCGGTCGCCGACAGTCCGTTCCGCACCGATGCCTTCGCCGGTTTCACCGCCGATGTCGCCGCCGCACGCAGCGCGCCGCCGCTGACCGCGGCCGATCTCGACGGCACCCCGCTCGCGGCCAGCGTCGCCGGCCTGCTGCTGCAGCGGCCCGGCCATGCCACCGCGCTGGTGTCGCTGAGCGGCTTGAACGATCCGGCCGCGGTCGCGCGTATCGCCACGGCGCACGGCGCGCAGCTGCTGGACTTGAAGCAAGCCTCCGAATCGCTGGTCGCCGCCTACCGCGGCCGCGTGCTGTGGGCGCTGGCGCTGGCGGCGGTGCTGCTGGCGGCGACGGTGTGGATCGCGCTGCGCTCGCCGCGGCGGGTGCTGCGGGTGCTGGCGCCGATGGCGCTGACCACGCTGCTGATCCTGGCGGTGCTGCGCGGTCTGGGCATCGAACTCAACCTGTTCCACCTGGTCGCACTGATCCTGGCCGCCGGCCTGGGCCTGGACTACGCGCTGTTCTTCGACCACGCCGGCGACGACTACGCCGAACAACTGCGCACCCTGCACGCGGTGATCGTCTGCAGCCTGACCACGCTGTTGGTGTTCGCGTTGCTGGCGCTGTCGTCGATCCCGGTGCTGCGCGCGATCGGCGCCACGGTCGCGCTGGGCGTGGCCTTCAACTTCGTGCTCGCGCTGCTGATCGTGCGCGAGCCGGCGACCATGCAGGGCGACGCCGATGCGCACGCGTGAGGCGATCGCCGCGCTGATCCCGCACCAGGGCGCGATGTGCCTGTGGGAAGAAGTGCTGGATTGGGACGCCGACAGCATCCATCTGCGCAGCCACGGCCACCGCGATCCGGCGCACCCGCTGCGCAGCGGCGGGCGCCTGCGTGCGGTGCACCTGTGCGAATACGGCGCGCAGGCGATGGCGGTGCACGGCGGCCTACTCGCGCAAGTGGCCGGGGAGGCGGCGCGTCCGGGCCTGCTGGTGGCGCTGCGCGGCGTCGAATTGCACCTGGCGCGCATCGACGACCTGCCCGGCGCGATCGAAGCGCGGGCGCGCAAGCTGATCGACGGCGGCGGCAGCTGGCAGTACGAGTTCGCCCTGCACCACGACGGCGCCTTGCTCGCCTCGGGCCGGGCAGCGGTGATGCTGCGCCCGGACTGAGCGTTCACGGCGCCGGCGGCGGCGCGTTCCAGGTAGGTATCGCGCGCGTTCGCGCACCGCTGCCGGAGAACCGCCATGGGCATCGAATTTGAGCTGCTGAGCGTGGAGCCGTACCGGTCCGCCGGCCAGTTCGGCCACAACTTCACCCTGCGCATCGCCCTGAAGGAGCGCGACAACGCGCGCCTGAACTGGATCGAGCGCACCGACCGTCCCTATGTGGCCGGCATGGAGCCCGACACCTGGACCGACCTGTACCAGCTTGTGCACGGCCAGTCGACGGTGTTCAACGGCTGGAACCAATCCCAGGACGACAGCGGCGCGGTCACCGTGAGCTTCGTGGATCCGCCGTCGATGCGGATGGAGCCGTATGCGCGGCGCACGCTGCAGTTCTGGATCGTGGTCCTGGACGGCAACGGCGACGACTGGGCGGTGTGGCAGGGCATCCAGGAGCTGGCCTGCACCGACACCGGCGCGATCAGCACCCAGACCCTGGCCCAGACCTCCAGCGACAGCGGCGACGACGGCGATCCGCCGTATCCGGAAGGTTTCTCGCCGTACTGAATCGCGCCGCGGCGGCCGCGATACCGACGCGCAGACCGCCGTGCCGGCGCATGCCGCTTCCTCCGTGGCCGCGCTGCGCGGACAATCGCGGTTTCCGTCGCCGCGAGTCCAACGCATGAGCCAGCCGTCCTCCACCGTTCGCCGCGCCCTGGTCACCGGCGGCAGCGGCGATCTCGGCGCGGCCATCTGCGCGCGCCTGGCCTCCGACGGCCTGCACGTGATCGTGCACGCCAACGCCAACCTGGAGCGCGCCGAAGCCACGGCCGAGGCGCTCCGCGCCGGCGGCGGCAGCGCGCAGGCGCTCGCGTTCGACGTCGCCGACGGCGAGGCCGCGCGCGCGGCGATCGAAGGCCTGCTGGGCGAGGGCCCGATCCAAGTGGTGGTCAACAACGCCGGTATCCACGACGACGCGCCGATGGCCGGCATGAGCGAGCAGCAGTGGAAGCGCGTGATCGACGTGTCGCTGCACGGCTTCTTCCACGTCACCCAGCCGCTGCTGCTGCCGATGGCGCGCACGCGCTGGGGCCGGATCGTGAACGTGTCCTCGGTGGCCGCGGTGCTCGGCAACCGCGGCCAGACCAACTACGCCGCGGCCAAGGCCGGATTGCACGGCGCCTCGATGTCGCTGGCGCGCGAGATGGCCTCGCGCGGCATCACCGTCAACGTGATAGCGCCGGGCGTGATCGAAGGCCGCATGGCCGCCGACGCGTTTCCGCCGGAGACGATCCGTCAGCTGGTGCCGGCCGGCCGCGCCGGGCGGCCGCAGGAGGTCGCGGACCTGGTCGGCTTCCTGTGTTCGGACGCTGCCGGCTACATCAACGGCCAGGTGATCGGCATCAACGGCGGCATGGGCTGAAGCCCGCGCGAGCGGTCGGACCGAGCGCCGGGCGCCACCGGTCGGGGCCGCGCGCCCGTTCGGCGCGCCGTCACCCCGCCACCCCGGCGTGGAGTTAGCATGGCCGCACACCTCCACGAGCGGAGCGCGCCATGCGCCGTCATCTCGCCCTCGCAATGCTGATCCCGATGCTGGCCGCCTGCGCCAGTTCGCATGTCCTGGTCGGCTCGCCGCGGCCGCCGATCGATCCGGCCCAGGTGCGGGTGTACTTCACGCCGCCGCCTGGCGGCTACGAGCAGATCGCCATGCTCCAGAGCAACAGCGGCGCCTTCACCTACGGCGAACAGAACAAGATGAACTCGGTGATCGGCAAGCTGCGCAACGAGGCCGCCAAGCTCGGCGCCAACGGCGTGCTGTTCCAGGGCACCGAGGACGGCTACGGCGGCGGCGGAGTCAGCGTCGGCGCCGGTGGCGGCCGTTACGGCGGCCGCAGCTTCAGTTCCGGCGGCGTCGGCGTCGACATCACGCCGCGCCAGAAGTACGGCCACGGCGTGGCGATCTACGTCGCCAATCCGCCGCCCTTGGGCGAGCCGGGTCCGAACGTGCCGCCACCGCCGGCACCGCCGCGCAACTGAGCCGCGGGCTCTGATTTACAGGATCAGCGCGCCGCGCCTTGCGAGGGCGGCGCATCGGGCTGTGCTGCGCGTCCGCCGAACAGGCTCAGCAGCGGCGAGGTCATCACCGTGGTCATGATCGCCATCACCAGCAGCATGGTGAACAGCTCCGGCCCGATCAGGCCCGCGTCCAGGCCGACCTTCATCACGATCAGTTCCATCAGCCCGCGCGCGTTCATCAGCGCGCCGGTGGCCAGGCTGTCGCGCCAGCCGTAACCGGCGATGCGCGCGCCGAGCGCGCCGCCGGCGATCTTGCCGGTCACCGCCACCACCAGGATCAGCGCCAGCGCGCCCAGGCCGGCGCCGACGAAGGCGTCGGCGCGGGTGTTGAGTCCGGCCAGGGCGAAGAAGATCGGCAGCAGGATCACCACCGCCGCGTATTCCAGGCGCTCGGTCAGGGTGCGCAGCAAACGGTCGTCGCGCGGCAGGCAGGCGCCGAACACGAACGCGCCGAACACCGCATGCAGGCCCAGCCATTCGGTCAGCGCCGCGCAGGCGAACAGGCCGATCATGATCGCCGCCAGCATCGCCACCGACGGATGGCCGTCGGGCGCGTAACGCCGCAACAGCGCCGCGTATACCGGCCTGAGCAGGCCGAAGGCCAGCGCCATCAGCGCCACCAGGCCGAGCGTGGTCTTGGCGAACGCCCACACGCCTTCGCCGCTGCCGGTCAGCGCCACCACCAGCGCCAGCACGATCCAGGCGAACACGTCGGCGATCGCGGCCGAGCCCAGCGCGAGCCGGCCGAGCCGGGTCCGGGTCAGGCCGCGGTCCTTGAGGATGCGCGCCATCACCGGGAACGCGGTGATCGACATCGCCGCGGCCATGAACAAGGCGAACGGCCAGAAGCCGACCCCGGCCGGAGCCAGCGGATGCAGCCAGGGCGACACCGCGATACCCAGCACCACCGGCAGCAGCACGCCGAACACGCCGACCGCGCCGGCCTCGCGCAACTGCGCGCGCACGCCGTCGGGCGCGCGCAACTCGGCGCCGACGATGAACATGAACAAGACCAGCCCCAGGGTCGACAGCGAACCCAGAGCCGGCAGCGAGTCCGGCGCGAACAGGCCGGCATGCGCCACCGGGAACCACGCCCCGAACACCACCGGGCCGAGCACGAAGCCGGCGGCCATCTCGCCGACCACCGCCGGCTGGCCGAGCCGGCGCAGCAAAGCGCCGCAGATGCGTGCGACGACCAGGATCACCAGCAGTTGCAACAGCAGCGTATGGGTCATCGAGCGGGGACTCGGTGGTGCGGGTGCGGAGGGGTCAGCGCGGTTCGGCGGGCAGATCGCGTGTCGGCGCGGCGGCGAACTCGCCGCTGGGATCGTCGATGACCGGCGCGGCGGCGCGGGTGCGCCGGTACTCGTCCATCAGCCGGCCGTAGCCCCAGACCTGCGAGACCACGTGAGAAGTGATGCGGTACAGGTCGCGCAGCGGGCGGAAATGGCTCTTGCGGTACTGCACCGCGGCGTCGGCCTGTTGGTAGCGCGATTCGATCGGCACCGAGACCACGCCCATGCCGAGTCGGCGCGCGGCTGAGATCAGGATCTGCGCCTCGAACACGAAATCCTCGCCGGGCACATCGTCCAGCGCGCACACCTGCGCTGGGTAATAGCGCTGGCCGCTCTGGCTGTCGGCGATGCGGTAACCGCAGCCCCAGCCGATGCCCCAGTCGCCGAATTCGTTGGCCAGGCGCCGGTAGGTCGGCGCCGCCGCGCGTTTGCGCAGGCGCGCGCCGATCACGATGCAATGCGGATGGCGCTGCGCGCTGGCGAGCAGGCGCGGCAGGTCGGCTGGGTCGTGCTGGCCGTCGCCGTCCATGGTCAGCACGCCGGCATAGCCGCGCCGCAGCGCTTCGCGGAAGCCGTCGCGCAGGCTCGCGCCCTTGCCCATGCGCTGGACATGGCGCAGCACGGTCACCGGCAGGTCGGCGATGCGGTCGGCGGTGCCGTCGTCGGATCCGTCGTCGATCACGATCACGTTCGGGCAATGCGCGAGCGCGCCGGTGACGGTCTCGCGGATGCGCAGCGACTCGTTGAGCGCGGGGATCACCACCGCGACGGTGTTGCGCTCCGGGCGCTGCGATTCAGCCATGGTCGATGTCCAGTTCGAGCACGCGCCCGGCGCCGGCGGCCAGGCGCACGACGCCGCCTTCGCCCGCGAGGGCGTCGAACAGCGGCAGCATCGGCGCCATCGCATTGGCTTGCGTGAGCTGGCTGAGCGTGCCGCCGCGATCGGCTTGGCCGTCGCGCAATTGCGCGCGCAGCCGCGGCGCGCCCGCGCGTGGCGTACGCGACAGCACCAGCGCGCCGCCGAGCAGGCCGCCGCTGGGCGTGACCGCAGCCAAGGGGCCGGCGGATTCGCCGTCGTAGCCGACCAACAGCACCGCCTCGGCGCCGTCGCCGAGCTGCGCCATGGCTTCGATCAGGCCCTGGGCGAAACTGGCCTGGGCGGCGCTGATCGCGGTCGCCGCGCGCATGCAGCCGGCGCCGATGGTCCAGTAGCCGGCGGCGGCGTTGTGCACGGAATTATGGAAACGCGTCGGCGACACCGAGCGCGGATCGCCGGCCAGGGTCGTGCACATGTAGTCGGTGATCGCCAGGTCGCCGTGGGCGGACGCGAACACCGAGGCCAGCGTCGCCGGATCGCGGCCGGCGGCCTGACAGGCGGCCAGGGCGACGTCCAGCGCGACCGCGACGGTTTCCGGTGCGCGCCGGCGTTCGTTCGCCGGCAGCACCTGCGGCGACGGCCGCGCGGGCGCGTCGTCCGGCATGGCGGCGCCATGGACGTGATCGCGCGCGGCGCTCCAGGACGGCAGCCCGCGGCTCCAGTAGGCGATGCCTTCGATGACGACGGGAGCGTTCATGCGCGTGCGAACACCAGCGAGCAGTTGTTGCCGCCGAAGCCGAAGGAGTTGTTCATGGCGTAGCGAATCTGCGTTTGAGCGTTGTCGAACCGGATCTGCGGGCCGCAGACCGGATCGGGCGTGACGCTGTTGAGGATGCCGGGCAGCTCGCCGCGTTCCAGCGCGAGCAGCGCGATCGTCGATTCGACGATCCCGGCCGCGCCCAGGGTGTGGCCGGTCCAGCCCTTGGTGGAACTGGCGTGCAGGCCCTCGGGGAACAGCGCCGCCACCGCGATCGCTTCGGCCTGGTCGTTGGCCGGGGTCGCGGTGCCGTGCAGGTTGAGATAGCCGACCTCGCCCGCGCCGATGCCGGCGCGCGCGAGCGCATCGCGCATCGCCAGCTGCGCGCCCATGCCCTGCGGATGCGGCGCGGACATGTGGTGGGCGTCGCTGGATTCGCCGTAGCCGCGTAACTGCAGCGCGCCGGCGTCGTCGCCGTCGATGCGTTCGACCAGGGCATAGCCGCCGGCCTCGCCCAGCGACAGGCCGACGCGCTCGGCGTCGAACGGACGGCAGGGTTCCGTGGACACGAGTTGCAGCGAGTTGAAGCCGAACAGCACGCTGCCGCAAAGGGTATCGACACCGCCGACCAGGGCGGCGTCGGCGTAGCCCGAGGCGATCAGGCGCGCGGCCTGGGCGAACACCTTGGCGCTGGACGAACAGGCGGTGGCGACGGTGACGCAGGGGCCGCGCAGTCCGGTCGCCTGCTGCATGAAACCGCCCAGCGAATGCGGCTGGTGGACGTGGGGGCGATCCAGGTCGGCGGGGAAACGGCCATCGCTCAGGCGCGCATAGGCGTCCTCGGTGGCGCCGATGCTGGCGGTCGAGGTGCCCAGAACCAGGGCGACGCGCTCGGCGCCGCGGCGCGCGACCAGCGCGGCCAGGGCGTCGCGCAGGCCGTCCTGGTTCAGCGCCAGCCAGGCCAGGCGGTTGTTGCGGCAGTCCCAGTCGGCGAATTCGGCCGGCAGGGGCAGGTCTTCAAGGCCGTCCACGCGGCCGATCCAGCAGTCCAGCGGCTCGCTGCCGAAGTCGTTGCGGCGCAGGCCGCCGCGACGCTCGCGCAGGGCTTCGGCCTGGGCCTGGCGACCGCGCCCGAGTGCGGTGGTCGCGGTGTACGCGCGGATTGCCAGCGCGGGCATCGGCGGGGGCGGCAACGGCTCAAACGACACGCAGGACTCCGGACGGTATGAGGCCGGAGTATAGCCAGCGCGACGTTCCACGGCCGGGTCGCGCCGTTCAGCTTGCGGCGGCTGCGCACGCCGCCGCCCGCAGGTTTCATGCGCACGGGGCGCCTTCCGGCACGCGGCGTGGCGGCGGCACAGGCGTAGACTGCGCATCCCGCCGTTACCTCCTGCCCGCGCCGCGCATGTCCAGCCGTACCGCTCACCGCCTGGCCCTGTTCGGCGACCGCGACGTGCTGCACGCCTGCGCGGTCGCCACGGCGGTGTGCGCGCTCAGCGCGGGGCTGGTCTACGTCGGCTACTTCGTGCACGTGCTGCGGGTCGCGCGCAACGCGCCCTGCCAGCCCGAGCGCGGCGAATGCGTGCTGCTGTTCGGCAAGCACGCGCCGCGCGGGCTCATCGACCGCGATTTCGAAGCGCGCCTGGACCGCGCCGTGTCGCTGTGGCGCCAGCGTCCGCCGGCGAGCGTAGTGCTGCTGGGCGGCGGCGCCCCGGACGAACCCAGCGAGGCCGAAGTCGCGCGCGGCGGTCTGTTCGCGCGCGGGCTGTCGCCGGACGCGCCGCTGCGGCTGGAGGCCGAATCGCGCGACACCCTGCAGAACCTGCGTAACGCCCGCCACCTGCTCGGCGAGGGCATACGCTCGCGGGTGACCCTGCTCAGCAGCCGCTACCACCTGGCGCGTTGCGCCCTGTTCGCGCGCCAGCTCGGGTTCGACTGGGAACTGTGCGCGGCCGAACCGCGCCTGCAACTGGGCCCGCGCATGGTCCTGCGCCTGGCCGGCGAAGCGGCCTATGTGTGCATGAGCGACATCGGTGCGCGCTGGGCGCGCCTGATCGGGCACCGCCGGATGCTGGCGCGGGTGACTTGAGCGCCGGGGCGCGCCGCATCGGGGCGTGCCGATCGATATCGACTAGATCAATGAATCGCGGCGCCAGGCGCCGCGGACTCAGCCGGCAGCGCGGCGACGCACCGGTGCCGGCCGGGCAACGGTCGCGGCGCTGCGCCCGGTCGCGAGCCCGTGCAGATGATCGCCACCGGCGCTGGCACTGGCGTATGGCGAATCCGGTTCGGTGCACACCGACAGCACCCGGCAGGGTGCGTCGCCGATCGCGATGTAGGCATGGCCCATGTTGCTGTCGAAATAGATCGAGTCGCCGACTTCCAGCCGCGCCGGTGCGTACAGATCGGTGTGCAGCTCCAGCGAGCCTTCCAGGACCAGCGCGAATTCCTCGCCGGAGTGGCGGACCAGTTCGCCGAATTCCTGCAGCGAACGCGCACGCACCTCGGCCATGATCGGCGTGAAGCGTTTCTGGCGCAGTTCCGAGGCCGGGAAGCGCTGGCCGTAGTTCTCGGTCTCGATCGAATAGCCTTCGCCGGCGCGGGTGATGCTGCGGCGGCCGGTCGGCACCTGCTGCGGCATCGCCGACGGCGATCCGAACAGGTCGGCGATGTCGACCTCGAGCCCGCGGCTGATCCGGGTCAGCTTGTCGTAGGTCAGCGACATGCGGTTGTTCTCGACCTTGGACAGGGTCGAGATCGGCAGCCCGGTGCGGTCGCTGAGTTCGGACAGGGTCCAGCCGCGCTGGGTACGCAGCATGCGCAGGGTGTCGCCCGGCTGGCTCGCAGGCTCGGAAGCGCCGCCTCGCAAGCCGGACTTGGGGCGGGCAGTGCGCATTTTTGGTGTCATGGTCGAACTTTAGGGCCAAGACGAGAGCGCTGCCAAGCGACCGGGGCCGTTGTCCAGCGAGAAAACGGTTCGGCAGTACGAATCGGCGCTGCTCCAGTGGGCGCTGCTTTGGTGAGCGCGGCTCCGGTCGACCCGGCGCGGGTCGGCGTGGTTCCAATCGGTATCGATTTGATCGGTATGGAACCCGGTCACCGCCGTTTAGGATGATGCGCGTCGCCGCGCAGTTCGCGTGGCCGCACCGGGGAGTCGTTGGCAATGCGCAAGTCGCTGGGTTCGCTCAAGGGCCGGATCGGTCTGGTCCTGCTCGTGGCCGCGGTCGCGGGATTGCGGCCGCTCGCCGCTGCGCCGCAGGTCGCCGCGCCCGCAGCCACCCAGCAGCAGACCGCCGCCGCGCCGCCGGCCGGTGCGGTGCAGGCCGAGGCCGATCCGGCGGCGGTGGTGTTCGAGCAGGAAACCCCGCGTCCGGGCACCGCGCCCAGCCGCACCTCCAGCACCGATGCCGCCGCGACCGGCGAAGCCGCGCCGACGGACGAGCTCGTGCCGACGGACCAGGCCGTGGTCGAGCCGCTGGCGGTCACCGCGACCGAAGTCGCCGGCCCCGCGCCGACGACGGTGTTGCCGATCCTGGACCCTGCGCTCGCCACGACGATCACGCCCCCTGTCGCGATCGCCTTGCAGGCGGACGCCGCGCCGCAACTCGACGCCGCCGATGCCCTGGCCTACTTCGACGGCGTGATCGGCAACGGGATCGCGCGCAGCGATGTGGCCGGCGTGACTCTGGCCGTGGTCAAGGACGGCCACCTGCTGCTGAGCAAGGGCTACGGCTACGCCGATGTCGCGCGCCGCAT
The DNA here is from genome assembly GCA_946480055.1 of uncultured Lysobacter sp. The sequence goes on from CAMLID010000010.1 coordinate 42,537, forward strand.
TCCGGTCGATCCGGCGCGCACGCTGTTCCGCCCCGGCTCGGTGTCCAAGCTGTTCACCTGGACCGCGGTGATGCAGCAGGTCGAACGCGGCCGGATCGATCTCGACGCCGACATCAACCGCTACCTCGACTTCAAGATCGCGCCCTACCGCGGCCAGCCGGTGACCATGCGCCAACTGATGACGCACACGCCCGGCTTCGAGGAATCGATCAGGCACCTGTTCGCCGACCGCCCGTCCGCGCTGATCGCCAACGGCCGCTATCTCAAGTCGGTGCAGCCCGAGCGCGTGTTCGCGCCCGGCGAGGTGCCCGCGTATTCGAACTACGGCGCCGCGCTGGCCGGCTATGTGGTCGAACGCGTGACTCGGCAGCGTTACGACGACTACATCGAAGCCGAAGTGCTGCATCCCCTGGGCATGTATCGCTCCAGCTTCCGCCAGCCGCTGCCCAAGCTCCTGGCCGCGAACATGGCCGGCGCCTACGCCGACGGCCGCGACGCGCCGCCGCGCGCGTTCGAACTGGTCAACCCGGCGCCCGCCGGCAGCCTTTCGGCCACGGCCGAGGACATGGCGCGCTTCATGCTCGCGCAGCTGGGCGATGGCCGCCTGGACCAGGCGCAGCTGCTGCAGCCGGCGACCATGCGGCGCATGCACGCCGCCGCGCAGCGACCGTTCCCGGCCTTGAACGCTATGGCGCTGGGCTACTTCCGCAACGACCGCAACGGCCCGCTCACCATCGGCCACGACGGCGCCACCGAAGCCTTCCAGAGCACGCTGCTGCTGTTCCCCGAAGCCCAGGTCGGCCTGTTCGTCTCGGTCGACGGCTCCGGCGCCGCTGCGTCCGCGCTGCGGCGCCAGATCGTGCGCGGCTTCCAGCAGCGCTATTTCCCGCGGCCGCCGACGCCGGAACCGACCCTGGCGAGCGCGCGCGAGCACGGCCGGCAGCTGGTCGGCCGCTACGGCAGCAGTCGTGCCTCCTTCAGCAACTTCTTCGCCATCGCCAACCTGCTGTCGCAGAGCAGGATCGTGTTGAACGACGACGCCACGCTCACGGTGTCGTCGCTGCGCGGTCTGGACGAGCAACCGCGGCGCTGGCGCGAAGTGCGGCCCTATGTCTGGCGCGAAGTCGGCGGCGACGCGCTGCTGGCAGCGAAGCTCGACCGTGGCCGCGTGATCGCGGTCGCCAGCGATGCGCATCCGCCGGCGATGTGGCTGCAACTCGTGCCGGCCTGGCGCTCGGCCGGCTGGTCGCTGCCCCTGCTGATCGGCGCGCTGGCGCTGCACGCGGCGGCCTTGCTGCTGTGGCCGATCGCGACGCTGGTGCGCCGTCATTTCGGCCGCCGGCTGAATCTGGCGCAGGCCGCGCAGCGTTTGCGCCTGGCGACCTATCTCGGGCTGATCTCGAACCTGGCGATGGCCCTGCTGTGGCTGTGGCTGCTGTCGCGCGCCGATGCCCGCATCGCCGATTTCGACGGCGGTCTCGACGGCTGGATCCGTTTCGCGCAACTGCTCGCCCTGCTGTCGCTGCCGATCGCGCTGCTCGCGATCCGCAACGCGATCGAAGCCTGGCGCCCGCCGCGCGATCGCTGGCGCCGCCTGAGCGCGACCCTGATCGCACTGGCCTGCACCGCGCTGGTCTGGTTCGTCCTCAGCCTGCGCTTGCTGAGCCTGGATTTGAACTACTGAGCCGCGGCGCCGAAAAAACGCAGGGCCCGGACCGCGTCGCAGTCCGGGCCCTGCCTGTATCGCAACCGCTCAGCGCTTGCGCTGGGCCGGCACGAAGTTCTCGCGCACCGCCTTGGCCAACTGATCCGGTGGCAGCAGGCCCTGGTCGAGCAGGAAGTTGTTGAACGCCAGGCGGTCGAACTTGTCGCCCAACGCCAGCTCGGTCTCCATGCGCAGTTCCAGGATGCGGCTGTAGCCGTAGAAGTAGCTGCCGGCCTGGCCCGGGGCGTTGAAGGTGTAGCGGTCCAGTTCCTGCTTGGTCATCGCCGGCGACAGGCCGACTTCGTTGAGCAGCACCTTGCCGGCGCGGTCGCGGTCGGTCATGCCCAGGTTGAGCATCGGGTCCAGCATTGCGCGCGCGGCGCGCATCAGGCGGAACTGCAGCGCGATCAACTGACCGTCCAGCGGCTCGTACGGCACCATCTCGGCTTCGGCGTACAGCGCCCAGCCTTCGGCGTTGACCGAGTTGAAGGCGAACATGGTGCGGGCCAGCGACACGCCGCGCTCGACCATGGCGGTGAACTGCAGCTCGTGGCCGGGGCGGCCTTCGTGCGCGGACAGAGTCCAGGCGACCGAATCGAAGTTGAAGTCGTCGTACTTCAGCGCGGTGCCGTCGGGATTGGGCACCGACACCGGCAGCACGAACTGGCCCTGCTGGCCGGTATTGCCGACCAGCGGCGCCGGCAGGAAATGCGGCGCCGGCTGCGCCGCCGATTCGGCCTCGCTGCCCAGGCGCATCACCATCGGCCGCTGCGGCACATCGACGATCTTCTCCTTGCGGATGATCGGATCGATCGCGTCGATCACGGTGCGGTAGCGCGCTTCGAGCTGGTCGTTGGGAATGCTGTTGCGCTTGAGCGCGCGGATCACCGCGACGTAGTCGTGGCCGTCGACGCCGGTGATGCCCTTGGCCTGCGCGACCAGCGGCGCGAGCTGGCGCATTGCCGCGCGGGTTTCCATGAACTCGACCTGGGCGCGGCGGATCAGCAGCTGCGGATCGACGTTGATGCCGTACTGCTTGAGCTGGAACGCGTACAGCTCCGGCGGCAGGCGGTTGTCGCTGCGCGCCTCGGGCAGCACGGTGGAGCGCGCCCAGGCCGCGTAGTCCTTGAACTGCTGGTCCATCGCCGCCAGCGCCGCGTCGGCGCCGGCGATCTTGTACTTCTCGAACAGCTTGCGCACGCCGGCGGCATAGGTCTCGACATTGCCCAGCGCCTGTTCGACTTCGAGCTTGGTCGGACGCAGCATGGCCTTGTCGCCGGCGCGCTCCTCGTAGCGCTCGCGCGCGAGCGTGGTGATCGGCTTGCCGCCCGCGCCCAGGCCGACGTAGTTCTTCAGCCGCGCCAGCGCGCGTGCGCGGCGTTCCGGCGGGGTCTGGTCGGACAGCAGGCCCTGCATGCCCTGAAACACCAGCAGCGGCGCGTCGTTCCACGGCAGCGCCAGGCGTTCGTTGAGCTCGCTGCCTTCGATGTTCTGATCGGCGGCGGCCATCATGATTTCCAGATCCTGGCGCACGTCGGGATTGCGCTCGGTCTCCAGCTTGGCCTGCAGTTCGGCCTTGCCCTTGGCCATAGCCGCGCGGAAACGCTTGCCGTTGTCCGGATTGAGGTCGGTCACGCGCTCGTCGAAGCCGGGCACGCCGAAGAACGACATCTGCTCGGGCGCGAACTCGCCCTGGGCCTTGAGCAGGATCTGCGCGTAGCCGTTGCTCGTGGTGACCCAGGCCGGCACCGGCTTTGCGGCGGCAGCGGCTGGTTTTTTTGTGGCCTGCGCGGCGGCCTGCGCGGCGAGTACCGTGGTCGGCGCGAACAGCGCCAGGGAAATCGCTAAAGCGAGGGCTTTCATGAGGTGACGGTCCTGATGGCGGTCCGGAGTGGGTCCGCCGACCTTAGGCCCTGCGCCGGGCGAGGGCATCCGCCGTAGGTCACGTTTCAATACGACGGTTTCTCCGGCTTGCGCGCCCCGTGGACACGCACCGGGGCGGCTAGTCCGCGTCCGCCGGCGCGTCCAGCAGGTCGATCTTCCGGTCGCTGCCTTCCAGATGCACACTCATGTGGGTGTAGGCCCAGTCCTGCCCTTGAGTCTCGCCGATCACCCACAACTTGGCCGCGCCCCGGGGCCCGGACAACGGCACCTTGATCGTGACGCTGATGTCCTGGCCGCTCTGCTCGAAGCTGCCCATCACCAGCCAGCCTTCTTCGATCGGTTGGCCCAGCGCGGCGATCACCTCGGGATCGGCGCGGGCGCGTTTCACCCCTTCGACATAGGCCGGCGAGGACTTCAGCTGCCCGATCACCAGCGAACCGATGCCGAGCACGAAGCCCGACAGCAGGCCCACCGCGGCCAGGATCAACAGCGGCAGGAACCAGTACCGATTGCGCTGCGCCCAGTCGCGCTGGGGCAGGGGCGGCGGCAGGGCGGCGGCGGTCATGCGGGCGGATTCCGAAGCGGTGTCCGGGCAGAGTATCCGCAGTGGCGACGCGGGCGCCAAGGCGCGGTCTGCTGCGATGCGCCGGGCCGTGATAAAACCCGGACTACAGGAGGGGAGCATGGCCCAGGTACCGAAGATCGATTCGCCTTGTCCGTTGGGGATAGCCGAGCAGCTGCGGCTGGACGGCCATTGCGGCCGCTGCGATAAACACGTGCATGCGCTGGACGCGATGGACGAGGCCGAACGGCGCGCACTGCTGCGCACAGCCGACGGTCCGATCTGCGTGTCCTACCGGTCTGTGCGGCCGAGCGCGGTGCGTCGCGGCGCAGGGTTCGGTATCGCGATCGCGGCGACCTTGGTGTCGAGCGGTGCGTTCACGGCCGAGCCGCCCTCGTTGCTGCCGCCCGTCGCCAGCGAGCAGGCTTCGCCGGTGACCGCGGCCCCGCCGCTGGTCGCGTCGGAGCAGGCCAGCGGCGAGGATGAGGACGAACGCCTCGTCTTCGTGGGTGGCATCAGCGATCCGCGCGACGCGCAATGGAGCGAAGACAGCGATCTGCCCGAGCTGCCGATGCGCCAGGCCGATGAGCTGGGCGAGGCCATGACCGCGCCCGTCTCGGCCCACGCCGTTAACCCCACTTCGAACCGCTAGCCGTTCCCGGACTTACGACCCACTCACACGAGTACGCGCCATGGCTCTGGTTCCCAAGATCGATTCGCCTTGCCCGCTGGGCATCGATGAGCTGCGGCGCTTGCAAGGGTACTGCGGGCACTGCAGCACGCAGGTGCATGCGCTGGACGGCATGGACGAACAGGAACGCAGGGCGTTGCTGCAGGCGGCGGCAGGGCCGATCTGCGTGTCCTACCGTGTGCCGCGTCCGCCATCCGCTCGCCGTGGTGCCGGCTTCGGTATCGCGATCGCCGCGACCCTGGTGTCGGGCGGCGCGTTCGCGGCCGATCCGCCGTCGTTGCTCGCGCCGACGACGACCGAAGCCACGACTTCTCCGGTCGCCGTCGCGCCGCTGTTACCGATCGACGCGACACCGGAGCGCGAAGAACCGACCGAACTCGAGCGCATCGAGATCGTCGGCGGTGGTGTCAGGGATCCACGCGAAGCGCAATGGATCGACGACAGCGAGTTACCGGAGTTGCCGATGCGCGATGCCGCGAGTCTGGACGCCGCACCCACGCTGACGGATGCGGCCGACGCGGTCTCGCGCCCTTCGCGCTGACCGTTGTCTTCAGCGCGCGGCGGCGGTTACGCCGGTCGCCTCGATCACTTTCAGTCGGCCGATCGCCTGCATCACGCCGGCGCCGTCCTGCGGCGTGCCGTCGCCGACCCGCAGCGCGATATGGCCGCTGTCGAAGCGGCCCAGGCCGGCGTCGTAACTGATCCAGCGCCGGCCGTTCCAGGCCTGTACCCAGACATGCGGGCTGAACACGTGGCTCTGGCCGGTAAAGCGGCTGGAGTAGGCGATCCCGTAGGCGATGCGGGTCGGAATGCCCTGAGCGCGCCCCAGCGCCGCGAGCAGCAACGCGAACTCGGTGCAGTCGCCGCCGCGCGCGGTCAACGCCTGCGAGGCGCTGAGGTAGTCGCGGTAGGCGATAGGCCCGTTCATGTGCTGCTGCACCGCTTCGACCAGCGACTGCATGCGGCGCTCGACGCTCCGGCCACGCACATGCGCGCGCGCGAACGCGCGCACGCGGCGCTCGTCGCTGTCGACCCAGGCGTTGGACGCGAGGTGACGCTGCAATTCGGCGGCGTCGGGCGCGGCCTCGTTGCCGCAGTCGGTGCAGACATCGATCAGCGCCGTCGCGGCGGTGGCTTCGCCCAGCTGTACGCGTTGTTCGCCGGTGGCCGGCCACGGCCAAGCCAGTGCGGGCTCGAAGGCGAGCGCGTAGCGGATACGGCCGCTGCGCGCGCGCTCGGACATCTTGTACGGCGATGCGACCAGGCGCGCATGGATCGCAGCGCGCGCCTGCGCCTCGGTCGCGCCCAGCGTCGGCGTATCGGCGTGCGCGGCGGCGGCGAGGATCAGCGTCGCCGCCGCCAGCGGCAAGCGCCAACGCGACGGTGCGCGCAGGCTCACGGCTTCAGGCAACGCGCGAAGAAGTCCTCGGTGATGCGCAGCCGGTGCAGATTGTCCTTGCCCTTGAGGCTGTGCTTGGCGCCGGGGTAGGTCATCAGTTCGAACGGCTGACCGCGCTTCTGCAAGGCGCTCATCAGCACGGTGGAATTGCTGAACAGCACGTTGTCGTCGGCCATGCCGTGGATCAACAGCAGCTTGGACTCAAGACCGTCGATGTGTTCGAGCACGCGCGCTTCGCGGTAGCCGTCGATGTTCTTGTCGGGCAGGCCCATGTAGCGTTCGGTGTAGTGGCTGTCGTACAGGGCCCAGTCGGTGACCGGCGCGCCGGCGACGCCGCAGGCGTAGGCGTCGCTGGCCTTGGCCAGCAGCATCAGGGTCATGTAGCCGCCGTTGGACCAGCCGTAGATGCCGATGCGTTCGCCGTCGACCCAGGGCTGCGACTTCAGCCAGGTCACGCCCTTGAGCTGGTCGGCGACTTCGACCGTGCCCTGCTTGCCGTACAGCGCGCCGCCGAAGGCCGCGCCGCGGCGCGGGGTGCCGCGGTTGTCGATCGAGAACACCACGTAGCCGTGCTGGGCCAGGTACTGGTTGAAGTCCGGCGCCCAGGTGCGCTTGACCGTCTGCGCGGCGGGACCGCCGTAGACGTTGACCACCACCGGGTAACGCTTGGCCGGATCGAAGCCGGACGGCTTGAGCACGCTGTACTGCAGGCGGGTCTTGCCGTCGGCGGCGGTGAGCGTGCCGAACTCGATGTCGCGATGCGTCTGGCGGTAGCGCGCGTACGGATGCTTGGCGTCGGCGAGGTCGTTGTCGATCAGCGCGGCGATGCGGCTGCCGTCGTTGCGGTACAGCTCCAGCTGCGGCGGGGTCGAGGGGTTCGACCAGTTGTCGACGTAGACGCTGGCGTTGCGCGCGAAGCTGGCGGTGTGGATGCCGTCGCTCTTGGACAGGCGCTCGATCGCGCCGCCGGCCAGCGGCACGCGGTAGATCTGCACGTCCAGCGGCGAGTCCTTGCCGGCGGCGAAGTAGACCTGGCCGGCGTCCTCGTCCACCGCCAGCACGCTGTCCACCGGCCAGTCGCCGGAGGTCAGCGCGGTGGCCTTGCGACCGTCGGCGGACAGCAGATACAGGTGTTCGTAGCCGCTGCGCTCGCTGTTCCAGAGGATGCGGCCGTCCTTGAGGAAGTGCAGATCGTTGTTGAGCGGCACCCATGTCTTGGCGCGCTCGGTCGCCAGCACGCGCTGCTTGCCGCTGTCGAGGTCGGCTTCGATCAGCTCCAGCAGGTGCTGGTCGCGCGACTGGCGCTGGAAGCTCAGGTGTTGGGCGTCGCGCCAGTCGACACGGGCCAGGTAGATGTCGGGGTTCTTGCCCAGGTCGATCCAACGCGCCTGGCCGCCCTTGGGCGCGATCACGCCGAGCTGGATCAGCACGTTGCGGTCGCCCGCGGCCGGGTAGCGCTGCTCGATCACGTCGGTGCGGTCGGGGTAGACCTCGTAGCGCTTCTGCACCGGCACCGGGCTTTCGTCGATGCGCGCGAACGCGATCGCAGAGTCGTCCGGCGCCCACCAGTAGCCGGTGTGGCGGTCCATCTCTTCGTCGGCGACGAATTCGGCGATGCCGTTGCCGATGGTGTCGCTGCCGTCGCGGGTGAGCTGGGTCGCCTTGCCGTCGGCCAGGTCGATCACCCACAGGTTGCGGTCGCGCACGAAGCTGACGTAGCCGCCAAGGGGCGAAAGTTTGGGATCGGTGGCGAAGCCCTCGCCGTTGGTCAGCTTGCGGACCGCGGCCTTGCCGGCCTTGCGCAAGTCGTAGAGGTAGAGCTCGCCGCCGAGCGGGAACAGCAAGGTCTTGCCGTCGGGCGACCACTGGTAATCGACGATGCCCGACAGCGCTGAGATGCGCTGGCGCTCGCGGCGCGCCTTCTCGGCGTCGCTGAGCACTTCCGCACCCGGCAGCACGTCGTCGGAATCGACCAGCAGCGTCGACTTGCCGCTGGCGATGTCGTAGGCCCACAGGTCGAGGCGGTTCTTGTCGCGCTCCTTGCCGCGCAGGAAGCCGACCCGGCTGCCGTCGGGCGCGACGCGCGGTTTGGTCAGGCTGGGGCCGGACAGCGGCGCGTCGCCGGCGAGGGCTTCGAGCGTGAGCTTTTCGGGAGCGTTCTGCGACAGGGCGGACGCGTTCTGTGCAAGGGCGGGGGCGGTCAGCGACATGGCGAGCAACAGGCAGGCGGCGAGGCCGCGGCGGGCGAGAGGAGTGTTCATGCGGTACGGGCCGGGGTTCCGAACAGGTTCTTGCGCATCTCGTCGGTCATGTCGCGAGACGGGCGGTAGGTTTGCTCTAGCGCGTAGGCACGCTGGAACGCGGGACGGGCGGCGAGCGCGTCGTGCCAGCGCTGCACATGGGGATGGTCGGCCAGGTCGATGTAGTGCCAGGCGTGCGCGTGCGCCCAGGGGTGGCAGGCGAAGTCGGCGATGCTGAGCGCGCCGTCGGCGACGTACTCGCGTCCGGCCAGGCGGCGGTCGAGCACGCCGTACAGGCGTTGGGTCTCGCGCTCGTAGCGCTCGATCGCGTAGGGAATCTTTTCCGGCGCGTAGCGGTTGAAGTGGTGGTTCTGGCCCAGCATCGGGCCGTAGCCGCCGACCTGCCAGAACAGCCACTCGTCGACCTCGACCCGGCCGCGCGTGTCGTCGGGCAGGTATTTGCCGATCTTGGCGGCGAGGTAATGCAGGATCGCGCCGGACTCGAACACATTGATCGGCTCGCCACCGTCGGCGGGCGCGTGGTCGACGATCGCGGGCATGCGGTTGTTGGGCGAAATCGCCAGGAATTCGGGCTTGAACTGGTCGCCGGCACCGATATCGACCGGGCGGATGCGGTAGTCCAGGCCGGCCTCTTCGAGCAGCAGGGTGATCTTATGGCCGTTGGGCGTGGGCCAGTAGTACAGGTCGATCATGGGCAGGTCGCACAGGGACGAAGGCCGAGTGTAAGCGCAGCGCCGGGCGGTGGTCCCGGCCGGCCGGGAACGGCCTGTCCCGGCGCTGTGCGGCCGCGTGGCGCCGCGCTTCGTTCAGCCGGCGACTTGGCGCGGTCATGCGTGCGCCGTTACCCTGGACGGCCTTTTACCCCAGCCCGCCAGGCCATCGCATGACCGTCGAGCGTACCGAACGCCTTACTCCGCTGCCCGCGCTGATCTTCAGTTCGCGCTGGTTGCAGCTGCCGCTGTACCTGGGCCTGATCGTCGCCCAAGGCGTTTACGTCTTCTTGTTCATCAAGGAACTGTGGCACCTGATCCACGGCGCCAACACCTTGAACGAGCAAGGGATCATGCTGATCGTGCTGGGCCTGATCGACGTGGTCATGATCTCCAACCTGTTGATGATGGTGATCGTCGGCGGCTACGAGACCTTCGTCTCGCGCCTGCGCCTGGAAGGGCATCCGGACCAGCCTGAGTGGCTGAGCCACGTCAACGCCTCGGTGCTCAAGGTCAAGCTGGCGATGGCGATCATCGGCATCTCCTCGATCCACCTGCTCAAGACCTTCATCGCCGCCGGCGATCTGGGCCTGCCGATGTGCAGCAGCGCCGAAGGCCTGGCCACGATGAAACTGGTGTCCGACGCGGTCGCCGCCGGCGTCACCGGGCTGGGCGCGGCCTGCACCAAGACCAGCGCGATGGGCGTGATGTGGCAGACCATCATCCATACGGTCTTCATCGCCTCGGCGATCGGCATCGCGATGACGGACAAGCTGATGGCGCACGCACCCAAGGCCAAGCCGGCGCATTAAGTCGCTAAAGCCGGCTTTCCAGCGCGCCGCGGGCTCTGGCGCGCGGCGCGGGAAAGACGCAGAGGCGCAGGCCTCTGCATCCGGCACCGCTCCGTCAGAGCGGTATGCAGTTGTTGCCCTGCGAATCGCAGACGTACTGCAGCATGAAGTACCACTGTTGGCCGTCGCATTCCCAGACGATGTAGCCGGAACCGAACGGGGTGGCGGTCTGCGCGCCGATGTTGGAAGCGTCGCAGGTCGCGGTCGGCGGCGGCCACGCGTTCGCGCTGGAGCTCATTCCCAGGCTGAGCAACGCGATCGCCGCGCCAAGCATGATCTTGTGCATCTGTAAGACTCCTTGTCCGATGCCGCTATGCGGGTGTTGCGAATGATTCCGGCAGCCAGCGGCGTCTCTGCCGAATCCATGGCCTAACGCGTCTACCGCCGCAATCTATCACCGGTTCCCCGGCATCGGGGCCGTCGGGCGCGCTGCTGCGCCGAACCGGGCCGGCGCAATCAATGCGCTGCGTCCGACGGGCGCGGACTCATGATCGCCGTACGCAAATTCAGCGCATCGGCGCGTTGCGAATAGCGCAGGTCGCTTGCGTCGGTTTCCAGGCCCAGCGCTGCGTAGGCCGCGCTCAAGTCCGGAAACTCGCGCGAACGCGCATAGCGCTCGTACAACCGCGCGAACACGCCGTCGCCGCCCAGGCGATCCAGCTCGTCCGCGAACGCCTGCGGCGACGCCGCGTCTATATCGTCCGCCGCCGCGTCCAGGCAGCAACGCGCGTAGCGCGACAGCACCGTGTCCAGATCCAGGCCGCGTTCGCGGCGCAGCGCCAGGTCCGCTTCCAGCCAATACGCCGCGCCGGCCCAATACACGCGCATGGTGCCGCCGCGGCCGAGTTCGTCCAAGGCCGCGCCCGGCCCCAGGCGGCGACCGCGGCCGAAGCCGGCGTCGAGCTGGCGCCAGGCCTGATCCGGCGTGAGCAGGCCGGCGCGGGCGCGCAGCACGTTCTGGTAATAGCTCGCCAGGCCCTCGGCCATCCAGCGGCCGTCACGGCCCAGATAGGGATGGAACAGGTGCGAGAGTTCGTGGACCGCGGTCCAGTCGGCACGCAGTTGCGCCAGGCTGGCGTCGCGGCGCACGAACAGCAGCACCGCGACGCCGTCGCCGCGGTCGGTCTGGCCCCAGGGCACGGGGCTGGGATCGCGGCTGTCGATCTGGCGGATCCGCACCTGCGCCCGGCGCAGCGGATAGCGCCCGAACGCAGTGAGGGTGGCGTCGGCGGCTTCGGCCAGCCAACGCTGCAGCATCGCCGCGCGCGCCGGGTCGGACACGCCTTCCACGCTCACCTGCAGGGCATTGCCGCCGGCGCGCAGGGTGCGCGCTTGCGCGGCGTCGTCGTCCGCGCGCGCAGGCGGCCCGGCGGCGGCCAGCGCGCAGGCGATCAGGAACAGCAGGGGCGAAGGGCGCATGGGCATTGGATGTCCAGGCCGGAGCAAGGTTCCCGCGAGTGCGGCCGCTACAATACGACGATGGACGTATCGCACCTGCTCGACGCACTCAATCCCGCCCAACGCGAAGCCGTATCGGCCCCCCCGGGCCACTATCTGGTCCTGGCCGGCGCCGGCTCGGGCAAGACCCGCGTCCTCACCCACCGCATCGCCTGGCTCAACGAAGTCGTCGGCGTGCCGACCCACGGCATCCTCGCGGTGACCTTCACCAACAAGGCCGCCGGCGAGATGCGCAACCGCGTCGACCTGCAGCTGCGCCACGGCGCGCGCGGCATGTGGATCGGCACCTTCCACGGCCTGGCCCACCGCCTGCTGCGCCTGCATTGGCAGGACGCCAAGCTGCCCGAAGGCTTCCAGGTCCTGGACAGCGACGACCAGCTGCGCCTGGTCAAGCGGGTGGTGCAGGCGCTGGAACTGGACGAGGTGCGCTTCCCGCCGCGCCAGATCGCCTGGTGGATCAACGCCCAGAAGGACGAAGGCCGCCGTCCCGAGCACATCCAGCCGGCCGCCGATCCCTGGGCCGACGCGATGCGGCGCGCCTACGAGGCCTACCAGGAACGCTGCGAACGCGCCGGTCTGGTCGATTTCGCCGAGCTGCTGCTGCGCGCGCACGAACTGCTGCGCGACAACCCGGCCCTGCTCGCGCACTACCGCCACCGCTTCCGCGAGATCCTGGTCGACGAATTCCAGGACACCAACGCCATCCAGTACGCGTTCGTGCGGGTACTGGCCGGCGACAGCGGCCACGTGTTCGTGGTCGGCGACGACGACCAGGCCATCTACGGCTGGCGCGGCGCCAAGGTCGAGAACGTGCAGCGCTTCCTGCGCGACTTCCCCGGCGCCCAGACCATCCGCCTGGAACAGAACTACCGCTCCAGCGCCAACATCCTGGAAGCCGCCAACGCGGTGATCGCGCACAACCCGGACCGCCTGGGCAAGAAGCTGTGGACCGACACCGGCCTGGGCGAGCCGATCGACCTGTACGCGGCCTACAACGAGATGGACGAGGCGCGCTTCGTGGTCGAGCGCCTGCGCCAGTGGGTGCGCGACGGCGGCAGCTACGGCGACGTCGCGGTGCTCTATCGCAGCAATGCGCAATCGCGCGCCTATGAAGAAGCGCTGTTGTCCGAACAGGTGCCGTACCGCGTCTACGGCGGGCAGCGCTTCTTCGAACGCGCGGAAATCAAGGACACCCTGGCCTATCTGCGCCTGGTCGCCAATCGCGCCGACGACGCCGCCTTCGAGCGCGCGGTCAACACGCCGGCGCGCGGCATCGGCGAGCGCACCCTGGACGAAGTGCGCAAGCGCGCGCGTGCCGACGGCGCGCCGCTGTGGGCCGCCGCGCGTTGGATGACCGAGGAGACGCTGCTGGCGGCGCGCGCGCGCAATGCGCTCGCGGGCTTCATCAGGATCATCGACGAACTCGAAACCGACCTGGCGTCGATGCCGCTGCCGGAAAAGATCGACCATGTGCTGCAGCGCTCCGGTCTGCGCGAGCACTACGCCAACGAATCGCGCGGCCAGCTCGATTCGCGCACCGACAACCTGGACGAACTGGTCTCGGTCGCTTCGCGCTTCACCCGCAGCGACGAAGACGACGCCGCGGCGATGCCGGAGCTGATCGCGTTCCTGAGCTACGCCGCGCTCGAAGCCGGCGAAGGCCAGGCCCAGGCCGGCGACGACGGCGTGCAGCTGATGACCCTGCACAGCGCCAAGGGCCTGGAGTTCCCGCTGGTGTTCCTGGGCGGTCTGGAAGAAGGCTTGTTCCCGAGCAACCGTTCGACCGAAGAGTCCGGGCGCCTGGAAGAAGAGCGCAGGCTGGCTTACGTGGGCATCACCCGCGCGCGCCAGAAACTGGTGCTCAGCTACGCCGAGACCCGCCGCATCCACGGCATGGACATGTACGGCGTGCCCTCGCGCTTCCTGCGCGAGATTCCGCCGTCGCTGCTGCACGAGGTGCGTCCGAAGGTGCAGGTGTCGCGCCCGGTGTACGGCAACCAGCCGCGCCGCGACGCCGGTCACGCCACCATCGAGGCACCGCCGGTGCGCTTGGGCGCGCAGGTGCGCCATCCCAGTTTCGGCACCGGTACCGTCACCGATTACGAAGGCACGGGCGCGCATGCGCGCGTGCAGGTCAACTTCGACGATGCCGGCAGCAAGTGGCTGGTGTTGGCTTACGCGAACCTGCAACCGGCCTGAAACCGGTGCGATGCGCCGGCCCCGTGGCCGACGCATCGCTGCGTTTCAGTTCATTGCATCACTGTTCCGGCCTGGCGTCGTCCGGCACGCCGTTGCGGTCCTCGTCCTTGGACACGCCGGTGCGGATGTCGATCAGATCGTCCTGGCCGTTGCGGTTGAGGTCCGGAACTACGCCGCCCACCTGGTAGTAGATGGTGTTCTGCTGCGGCCCCTGCACGAACTTGCGCTGGCTCGGGTCCCAATAGGTCGCATTGGGTTCGATCACGTTGGCGACCAGGTAGGTGTAGGTGTTCGGGAACAGGCTCAGGGCGTTGCCCTTGTGGCAGTACCTGATCTCGCCACTGGCATGGTCGCCCGGCCCCGCCGAACCCGGTGAACCCTTCGGACAGTCTTCGGGCCGGTAGACGATATCCACCGTACGCGGATCGGTGAGCTTGCCCAGCGGGATCTGCAGACGATCCTGCACGACCTGCTTGCGGATGACGCTGCTGGAGTGGAACTCCACCGGCTGGCCGCGCACGTCGACCGGGCGGCCGTCGCGCATCATCGCCGAGATGTCGAGCATGCGCGGCGAACGGAAGATCTGCACTTCGGACAACTCCAAGGCGCCGGCGGCGGGGTTGGTGTTGAAGAAGTTCAGATTGAACGCACCGCTGACGACGTCGATGTCGCCGGCGTCGTAACCGGCCAGGCGCGGCGCCAGCGGCAGCAGGGTGGCGCCGTTGAACAGCTGCACGTCGAACACGATCACGCTGGCGCCGCCGGCGAAACTGGCGCCGGTGTGGAACGGCGCGGCCGGCATCACCACGCCGGCGGTCGGGCCGCTCCAGGGCTTGGCGCTGGCGAAGTCCAGGTTGTGCACGTAGTAGACGTTGCCCTGGAAGTTCTGAGTGCTGCCGGTGTAGGTCACCGTCGGGTTCTGCCAGGGGCTTTCCGAGCCGTTGTACCACCAGTTGATGCTCAGGCTGTTGGTGGTGCTGAGCAGCTTGATGCGCATCTTGTTGGCATTGGTGTTGTTGGGATTGACGAAGTCCCAGTTGTGCAGGGTCTTGGTGTTGAGGCCGACGTTGTGGCCGAGGATCTCGTACTCGGTGTCGCTGAAGTGGCGGTTGCGCGCGGCGCGCATCTCGCCGGTCAGGCCGGTCGAGCCGGTCGCCATGATGTGCCAGTTCTGCGCGTCCTCGGTCGGTCGCGGCGCGGAATGGCCATGGGCGGCGCCGTAGTTGTGCGCGGCCTCGTGCGAGGTGGTGGTGCCGATAGCGGTGGACCAACGCTCCAGCGTCGAGCCGATGCCGTTGAGCGGCTGACCCGCGGCGCCGTAGGTGTCCTTGAACGACTTGGCCCAGACGCGGGCGTAGTCCTGCGGATCGGCGTCGTTGGTATCCACGGCCTGGGCCTGGCCGAACAGGCTGCCGGCGGTGTCGGAGCCGACCGCCACGATCTGCCAGCGCGGTTCCGTCGGGCTGGGCAGGGTGGTGACCGGATTGATCTTGACGTTGAACTCGCAGTAGTCGTCGACGACGAAGTCGGTGATGCGATTGCGCAGCGTCGTCGTGCTGCCGACCACCGGGTCCAGATCGGCCACGTTGAACGGCGCCGCCGACGAGGACGGACCGATTGACGGGAACGGCGTGTTGACCGTCGGATAGAACACGTACAGCTGGTTGGTCTTGGGCTGTGCGAGGACGTTGGCGGGACAGGTCGGGGCCGCGTTTGCGGCCGGTGCGATCAGCGCGAGTGCGATCAGCGCAGACAAGCTGCGCGGCTTAAGGCTAAGCATCGAGAAACCTCCATGTTGAGCATCGGAACCGGCCTTCTAGGCCAGACCGGCGCGAGCGGTTCCACGCCGGCAGCTAGATTTAACGCAGTCGCGCAACGCAAAAGGACCGCCGCAGCAGCGGTGTTTGTGCACGCCGTTCCAAAACGGCATCGACGCCACGACGAACGGTAGTAGCGCCGGCGCGAATACGACGCTGGGCCGATGCGCCGGGAGATTCGAAGCAACGAGAGGCTGCAGCCAACTTGCAATCGGCTTGAGCTAGGCGCGCGCTGCGCTCGCCAAGAGGTCGTGCGGATACGATGCGCAACGCTGTGAGATGCGTTGAACGCAGCAACCTAGATGCAATGAGCCCGACGAACCGCAGCGCCGCGCGTTCGACGTCTACTCGCCCAGCGCGATCCCGAAATGAAAGGCCTCGATGCGCAAGCCCTCGCGCAGATAGAACGCATGCGCGTCGCGACGCTGGGTGCCCGAGTCCAGTTGCAGGCGCACGCAGCCCAGGCGTTTCGCTTCGGCCTTGAGCCAGTCCAGCATCGCCTTGCCGTAGCCGCGGCTGCGCACGGTCTGGTCGGTGACCAGGTCGTCGACGTAGACGTGCAGACCGACCGCGAGCATTTCCAGCACCCGCCAGCACGCGAACGCACGCGGCGCACCGTCGGCGTCGAACAGCACCGTGGCGCGGCAGCCCTGGCCGATCTGGCGCTGGATCTGGACGACGAAGCGGTCCTCGTCGAATTCAGGCCGCAATTGCGACACCAACGGCCAGACCGCGCGCAGCTCGTCTTCGCCGCTGAGGCTGCGGATCTCGTGTTCGGACATGAGCGGCGCGTTCCTTACCAGCTGAAGAGCTTGTACTGCACCGGCGAGATCGGGCCTTCGCCCTTGCTGCTGTCCAGGGTGCCGTCGCCGTCGCTGTCGACCAGGTAGTAGACAGGGCCGCGCTGGGGCGTGATCTTGACCACCCGCAGCTGACCGGCGACGCGGTATTCCTCGACGCTGTCGCCGTCCTGGGTCGAGCGGCGCGTGACCTCGGGGTTGCTCAGGTCGGCGGTGGGGTCGCCGCCGCCCATCGTGGCGCAGCCGGCCAACGGAGCGAGCAGCAGCAGGGCGAGCGATGCGGTGAGGGTGCGCATGGCGGTTCTCCGGAATCCAGGCCGCCAGCATACCTCCGGGGGCCGTGAAGCGGCCGCATCGAAGCGGCGGAACAGGAGCCGCCTTAAGTTAAGGGGGCGGCCTTCCGAAGGAAGGCGGGGTTGTGGGGTGCAATCCGACTCGCCACGAAGTGACGATTTCCGAGCTTCCTTACGACGTCAGCCTCACCAACGCCACGCTCCGGTCGCGGCGCACGCGACCGGCGGGCGTAGAATCGCCGGCATGAAAAGACTCGTCCTGATCGATGGTTCCAGCTACCTCTACCGCGCCTTCCATGCCCTGCCGCCGCTGACGAACGAGGCCGGCGAGCCCACCGGCGCTTTGTTCGGCGTGGTCAACATGCTGCGCTCGACCTTGAACGAACGCCCGGACTACGTGGCGTTCGTGGTCGACGCGCCCGGCAAGACCTTCCGCGACGACCTCGACCCGCAGTACAAGGCCAATCGCCCGCCGATGCCCGACGACCTGCGTTCGCAGGTGCTGCCGATGTGCGAGATCGTCGAGGCCCTGGGCATTCCGATCCTGCGCATCGACGGCGTCGAGGCCGACGACGTGATCGGCACCCTGGCGCTGCAGGCCGCGGGCACGGGAATCGACGTCACCATCTCCACCGGCGACAAGGACTTCGCCCAGCTGGTGCGCCCGGGCGTGGCCCTGGTCAACACCATGAGCGGCAGCCGCATGGATTCGGACGAAAGCGTGTTCGCCAAGTTCGGCGTGCGCCCGAACCAGGTGATCGACCTGCTGTCGCTGATGGGCGACAGCGTCGACAACATCCCCGGCGTCGAGAAGTGCGGCCCCAAGACCGCTGCCAAGTGGCTGGCCGAGTACGACAGCCTTGAGGGCGTGATCGCGCATGCCGGTGAGATCAAGGGCAAGATCGGCGACAACCTGCGCGCGGCGCTGGAGCGGCTGCCCTTGAACCGCCAGTTGGCGACGATCAAGACCGACGTCGCCCTGGAGCGCGGCCCGACCGACCTGGCGCTGCGCGAACGCCACGCCGAGGACCTGCGGCGCTTGTACGCGCGTTACGGCTTCAAGCAGGCGCTGCGCGAACTCGAAGGCGGTGCCGGCAGTGCCGAGAACGAACTCGCGGCCGACCGCGCCGGCCTGCGTGCGACCGCGGCCGGCCACGCGCGCTCGTCCGCGTCGGCGGAGGCGCCCGACGCGGCGCTCGCGGCCAAGGGCGAATACGAAACCATCGTCGAGCCGGCCCAGTTGCAGGCCCTGGTCGCGAAGCTGAAGGCCGCCGCCGAGTTCGCCTTCGATTGCGAGACCGATTCGCTGGACCCGATGCGCGCGCGCCTGGTCGGCCTGAGTTTCGCGGTCGAGCCCGAACGCGCGTACTACCTCCCGGTCGGCCACGATTACCCCGGCGTGCCCGCGCAGCTGGCGCTGGACGCGGTGCGCGACGCACTGCGCCCGGTATTCGCCGACCCGGCCCGGCGCAAGCTCGGCCAGCACGGCAAGTACGACCTGCATGTGCTGCGCCGCCACGGCATCGACGTCGCCGGCTACGCCGACGACACCATGCTCGAGAGCTTCGTCTACAACGCCACCGCCAGCCGCCACGACATGGATTCGCTGGCCAAGCGCTATCTCGGCTACGACACGATCAAATACTCCGACGTGACCGGCAAGGGCGCCAAGGCGATCTCGTTCTCGCAGGTCGCGCTGGACGACGCCACCCGCTACGCCGCCGAGGACGCCGACGTGACCCTGCGCCTGCACCGGGTGCTGGGCGCCAGGCTCGCCGCAGAGCCGGCCCTGGAGCGCGTCTACCGCGAGATCGAGATCCCGCTGGTGCCGGTGCTGGAGCGGATCGAAGCTAACGGCGTGATGATCGACGCCGACGAGCTGCGCCGGCAGTCGCAGGACCTGGGCAAGCGCATGCTCGCGGCCCAGCAGAAGGCCACCGAACTGGCCGGGCGCACTTTCAATCTGGATTCGCCCAAGCAGCTGCAGGCCCTGCTGTTCGACGAACTCAAGCTGCCGGCGCTGATCAAGACCCCGACCGGCCAGCCCAGCACCAACGAAGAAGCGCTGGAGGCGATCGCCGACCAGCACGAGCTGCCGCGGGTGATCCTGGAGTACCGCGGCCTGGCGAAACTGCGCAGCACCTACACCGACAAGCTGTCGGAGATCGTCAATCCCGACACCGGCCGCGTCCACACCAGCTACCACCAGGCCGGCGCCGCGACCGGCCGCCTGGCGTCCAGCGATCCCAACCTGCAGAACATCCCGATCCGCACCGACGACGGCCGCCGCATCCGCCGCGCCTTCGTCGCGCCCGAGGGCTGCAAGCTGGTCGCCTGCGACTACTCGCAGATCGAGTTGCGGATCATGGCCCACCTGTCCGAGGACGACGGCCTGCTGCGCGCGTTCGCGTCCGGCGCCGACATCCACCGCGCGACCGCGGCGGAAGTGTTCGGCAAGGCCATGGACGAGGTCAGCGGCAACGAGCGCCGCGCCGCCAAGGCGATCAACTTCGGCCTGATGTACGGCATGAGCGCCTTCGGCCTGGCGCGCCAGCTCGGCATCGGCCGCGGCGAAGCGCAGGACTACATCGCGCTCTACTTCAGCCGCTACCCGGGCGTGCGCGACTTCATGGAGCGCACCCGCCAGGACGCGCGCGAGAAGGGCTACGTCGAGACCGTGTTCGGTCGCCGTCTGTACCTGGAGAACATCAAGGCCTCCAACCAGGGCCTGCGCGCGGGCGCCGAGCGCGCCGCGATCAACGCGCCGATGCAGGGCACCGCGGCCGACATCATCAAGCGCGCCATGATCACCATCGACGCCTGGCTGGCCGGGCAGGGCGGACAGGCCCGGATGATCCTGCAGGTCCACGACGAACTGGTGTTCGAGGTTCGGGCCGGCTTCGTCGACACCCTGGTCGCCCAGGCCGGGGCGATGATGTCCGGGGCGGCCGAACTGAGGGTGCCGCTCGTCGTCGACAGCGGGGTCGGTGATAATTGGGACGAGGCGCATTAATAATCGGAAAAGCCCGTCGTTGCTGCGTTTGGCAGAATGAATCGGTCCTGAATCCAACAAATTATTAACTTCCATCTTCACGAACTATCCATGTGCGGAGTGGTCATATAGGTCGCGACAGATGCAACGTCTGTCGCTGATCTCTCCCTCCCCTGGAGTGATCCCGGAGCGAAGGCCCCTCCCCAGGTCCCGCTCCACCAGCCCCGCCGGCCCCCCCTGCCTGCGGGGCTTTTTATTTGTGTCGCAGAAAGTCGCCGCGCCGGCGCCGCCGCACCGCACATCTTCGGTGCGAGATTCTGTGTGACTAAATCGTGCCGTCTCGTTCGCCGCGGCCTGCGGGATCCGAGTTGCGGAATCGCCACGCCTGCCGCCGCGTCGGCGGCGGTCGGGCTCAGGCACAGGCCCGGTCGCGGCCGGGTTCGTCGTACCTGTGCACTGGATCCACACCCGCGCTACCCGCCGCTCGGCCACAATCGCAGCCATCGCCACCGCAGGAGCCCGTGCCATGTCCGACGCCTTCGACCTGTCGATGCCGTGGTGGCATTACCTGCTGCGCGCCTGCGTCGTGTATTTCGTGCTGCTGGCGATGATCCGCGTATCGGGCAAGCGTTCGATGGGGCAGTTCACCTCGTTCGACATGCTGTTGGTCGTGCTGTTGGGCAACGCGGTGCAAAACGCGTTGCTGGGCACCGACACCACGGTCGGCGGTGGCCTGATCCTGGCCGCGACCCTGATCGCCTTGAACTGGGGAGTGGGCTATGTGAGCTCGCGCAGCGACCGCGCCGAACGCCTGTTCGAAGGCGTGCCGGTGGTGCTGGCGCGCGACGGCCATGTCTATCGCGAAATACTGAAGCGCGAACTGGTCAGCCGCGCCGACTTCCACAAGGCGATGCGCGAGAACGATTGCGCCGAGGTCGACCAGATCGGTCTGGCGATGCTCGAGACCAACGGCCACATCACGATTCTGCGCAAGGGCGATCGGGCCTAGCGCATTCGTGGGATGCCGCCGTCGTTGCGGCAGCGCGGTCGCGGCTCATGCCGCTCCTACCCCAAAGCCGCGCGCATGTAGAGGCGATGTGGTTCGCGCCCGTGCTCCATGTAGGAGCGGCGCGAGCCGCGATCGCAACACCACGCATGCTGCGAACGCTGCGCCCGGCCTAGATCCCCGCCTCGTCCAACCAATCTCGCGGCACCAGATACTCGGCCAGCCTGGCCTCGTCGCTACCGGCTTCCGGCACGTAGCCGTATTCCCAGCGTACCAGCGGCGGCAGGCTCATCAGGATCGACTCGGTGCGTCCACCCGACTGCAGGCCGAACAGGGTGCCGCGATCCAGCACCAGGTTGAACTCGACGTAGCGGCCGCGCCGGTACAGCTGGAACTGGCGCTCGCGCTCGCCGTAGGGCGTGTCGCGGCGGCGCTCGACCAACGGCAGGTAGGCGTCGAGGAAACCGTCGCCGACCGCGCGCTGGTAGGCGAAGTCGCGCTCGAAATCGCCGTGCAGGTCGTCGAAGAACAGGCCGCCGACGCCGCGAGTTTCGTTGCGGTGCTTGAGGAAGAAGTATTCGTCGCACCAACGCTTGTGCGCGGCGTAGCGCTCGGCGCCGCCGAACGGTTCGCACAGCTCGCGCGCGGTGTGGTGCCAGTGCTGCACGTCTTCGTCGAAAGGGTAGAACGGGGTCAGGTCGAAGCCGCCGCCGAACCACCAGGCCACCGTCTGGCCGTCGCGGACCGCATGGAAGTGGCGCACGTTGGCGTGGGTGGTCGGCAGGTAGGGATTGTTGGGATGGAACACCAGCGACACGCCGACCGCGCGCCAGGACGCGCCGGCGAGTTCGGGCCGTGCCGCGGTCGCCGACGGCGGCAGCTGCGTGCCGGAGACGTCGGAGAAGCCGACCCCGGCCTGTTCGAACACGCGCCCGCCGCGCAGGATGCGGGTGCGCCCGCCGCCGCCTTCGGCGCGCTGCCAGAGGTCCTCGGCGAAACGGGCGTCGCCGTCGGCCTGTTCGATGGCGGTGCAGATGCGGTCCTGCAGGCCGGTGAGATAGTCGCGTACGCGGTCGAAATCGCTCATGGCGCGCATTCTACCGGGCCGGGCACGCCGCCCCGGCACCGCCCGGCGAACCGCCAGAGCCGGTGCGGCTCAGGGCTGGACGGCGGGCGCCACGGAGATCACGAAGTCCGAGCCGCCGTTCGCCGCGGGCTGGTGCTTCACCGTCAGCGCCACCTGCGTGCCGCAACCCTTGAGCAGCCAGCGCTCGGTGGCGCCGGTGTCGGTCTTGGAGGTTTCCAGCACGCTGCTCTCGATGGTGTCGAACTCCAAACAGCCGTTGGCCGCACTGCCGGCGACGATGGCCTGCTTGTAGATGTCGAAGCGCAGTTCCTGCGAGGTCCGGGTGTCGCCGCTGAACGGAATCGGCAGGCCGCTGGCGAAGGTCGACAGCGCGGCCGAGCAGGCCTCGCCGGGATTGGCCTCGATGCCCGGCTTCAGGCTCTTGTCGAACTGGCGGCGGAAGTTGCTGCGCTGCGCGGCGGCACTGCCGCCCAGGTCCGGATAGCGGGTCAGGGCGGCGATCTGGCCGGTGGCGATGGAGACCTCGCGCGGCGCTCTCCATTCCGTATAGGCGGCCTGCAGCCGGTCGACGCCGGCATAACCCTCGGTTCGGCACTCGGCGATGATGGCCTCGCGCATCAGCGAGGTGGTGAAGTTGCGCAGCGCGACCTGTTCCTGGTAGCTGGGTTTCGCGGCGGGCCGGTCCTGGGCCTTGGTCAGGGCGGGGACGAGCAAGATGACGACGAACGCGGCGTACTGGCGGCTGAATTTCATCGCAGTTCCTTTCCGATTGCGGGCGATGCTAGCACCGCGATCTTTGCGTCCGTCTACGGGGCGGGCGCGTCCTCGATTGCCGCACCGTGCGCGCAGCATCGCCGCGCGCACGGGGGTGTGCCGTTACTTCAAGTTGCGCTCGAACAGCTCGTAGATACGCCGGTACTCGTCGTACCAGCTGTCCGGATGGGTGAAGCCGTGGCGCTCCATCGGATACGGCGCGAGCTCCCACTTGTCCTTGCGCAGCTCGATCAGGCGTTGCGATAGCATCACCGAGTCCTTGAAGAACACGTTGTCGTCGATCATGCCGTGAGCGATCAGCAGGTGGTCCTGCAGGCCGTCGGCGTATTCGATCGGCGAGGACTTCTTGTACGCCTCCGGGTCCAGCTCCGGCGTGTTGAGGATGTTGGAGGTGTACTCGTGGTTGTACTGCGACCAGTCGGTGACCGGGCGCAGCGCGGCGCCGGCCTTGAACTTGCCGGGCTCGCGGAACAGCGCCATGAAGGTCATGAAGCCGCCATAGGAACCGCCGTAGATGCCGGCGCGGTCGCCATCGCCCTGCTTGTTCGCGATCAGCCAGTCGCGGCCGTCCAGGTAATCCTCGAGTTCCGGATGGCCCATCTGGCGATAGATGGCGGTGCGCCAGTCGCGGCCCAGGCCGGCGCTGGCGCGGTAGTCCAGGTCCAGCACCACGTAGCCCTGCTGCACCAGCAGGTTGTGGAACATCTGCTCGCGGAAGTAGTTGGGGTAGCGCGCGGTGACGTTCTGCAGGTAACCGGCGCCGTGCACGAACATCACGATCGGGTACTTCTTGCCCGGCTCGTAGTTCTTCGGGCCGTAGAACTTGCCCCAGATCGTGCCGGCGCCGTGCTTGGACGGCACTTGCACGAACTCGGGCTGGATCCACTCGCGCTGCTTGAACTCCGGCGTGCGGGTGTCGGTGAGCTTGCTCAGGCCGTCGCCGTCGGTGCCGATCACCGCCAGTTGCGCCGGCATGTAGCTGGAGGAATAACGCAGCAGCAGGCGCTTGCCGTCGGGCGAGAGCATGAAGTCTTCGACGCCGTCGAGCGCGGTGACTTCGCGCACCGCGCCGCCGTTGCGGTCGACCGCGCAGACTTCATAGTCGCCCGGCCATTTGCGGTTGCAGGCGAAGTAGAAGCCGCGGCCGTCGGCGCTCACCTGCGGCGAGGACACTTCCCAGCGACCGGAGGTGAGCGCGCGCGCCGCGCCGTTGCCTTCGCTGAGGTACAGATGCGCGTAGCCGCTCTGCTCGGACAGCCACCACAGCGCCGGCTCGGCGTTGCCGGAGGCCGGCAGCCAGCCGAAATCGGTGGTGTTCCAGCCGACCCAGGCCGGGTCGCTGCTGCGGTTGCGCACCACCAGCGCGGCCTGGGCCAGGTCGACCGTGGTCAGCCAGCGGTCCTTGTTGTCGACCGCGCGCACCAGCACCGCGACCTGCCGGCCGTCGTCGCTCCATCGGATCGCCGGGCCGCTGCCGTCGCCATCGGTTTCGATCCGCACCGCGCGATCGCCCTTGAGCGGGTCCTTCTTCGCGGCCTTGCGCATCGCTGCGAGCGGGTCGTCGGCGATACCGGGCAGGCGGTCGTACTTGAGTTCGGTGACCTTGCCACCGGCGATGTCGATCAGCCACAGCTTCTGCGGCAGCGGCGCGCCGCGGCCGACGCGGGTGCGCACTTCTTCGAATTCTTCGTAACCCGATTCGGTCACGTACTTGGGCATCTTGCCGACCTGACCGGCGTCGGCGCCCTTGGCCTGGGTGACGGCGAGCATCCAGCGGCCGTCGGGCGAAAGCGCGCTGTCGGAAATCTCGACATCGCTGCCCAGGTAGATCGGCGCGGGCGCGCGGCTACCGTCGGCGCGGCGCCAGGCCTCGTCCTGTTCGCGTGCGGCGTCGCGCTTGGCGCGGTCGTCCTTGAGCGTGCGGATGGTCGCGAGCTGTCGATCGCGCAGATCGTCGGCCTTCGGCGGTTTGGCCGGATCGTTCTCGGCCTTGAGCTGCGCGGCCTGGCTCACGCCCTGGCCGGCGCGCCACTGGTACCAGTTGTTGTCGACGCGGAACACCAGATTCCCGTCGCGGCTCCACTGCGGGCGCGATTCGTTGTCGTTGCTGCGCGTGACCTGGGTGAGTGCGCCGCTGCGCAGGTCGCGCACGAACACATCGCCGTTGCGTACATAGGCCATGCGCGTGCGTTGGGCGTCGTAAGTCGGTTGCGCGGCATCCAGGTCGGCGCGCGCGGCGCCGTCGATCTTCGCCGCCACCGCGTTGGCGGCGGTGCCCTGTTGCCAGGTGTCGCGCACGGTCGCGCCTTCGCGCTTGAGTTGGTACTGCGCGCGCTGGCCGTCCCAGGCCCACCACGCTTGTTCCACCGGCGGGCCGATCCAATCGGGATCGGCCATGGTCTGGGCGAGCGTGATCGGGGTTTGGGCGTGGACGCCGGGGGCGAGCAGCAGCGCGGCCAACGACAGGGTCAGTGCATTCGGAACGAGGCGCATCGGCGGACCTGGTGGGAAGTCTAGGGTGGGCAAATTGACGCAGGTTAGCAGCCTCAATGGTTTGCGCGATCGGGCCATGCGTCACGGTGCTTTACCGGCCCCATGACGCGGCGCACAATGACTTTGCGGGTCTGAAGTCCCGTTGCAAATGCGGGACATGACAGGAGTCGTAACGTGGATGCTTTGATGCTGTCGCGTATCCAGTTCGGATTCGTGATCTCGTTCCATATCCTGTTCCCGGCCTTCACCATCGGATTGGCGAGCTGGCTCGCCTTCCTGGAATGGCGCTGGCTGCGCACGCGCGACACCGTCTGGCGCGACCTGTTCTTCTTCTGGACCAAGATCTTCGCCGTGTCCTTCGGCATGGGCGTGGTGTCCGGCATCGTCATGAGCTTCCAGTTCGGCACCAATTGGGCCGTGCTGAGCGAACAGGCCGGCAACATCCTCGGTCCGCTGCTGTCCTATGAAGTGCTCACCGCGTTCTTCCTGGAAGCGACCTTCCTGGGCGTGATGCTGTTCGGCTGGAACCGGGTCGAGGAGAAGATGCATTTCCTCGCGACCTGCATGGTCGCGTTGGGCACTCTGATCTCGACGTTCTGGATCATCTCGGCCAACAGCTGGATGCAGACGCCGACCGGCTACAAGATCGTCGAAGGCGTGTTCGAGCCCGACAGCTGGTGGGCGATCGTCTTCAATCCCTCGTTCCCATATCGTCTGGCGCACATGGTGCTGGCGGCGTTCATCACCACCTGCTTCGTCATCGGCGGCGTCAGCGCGGGTTATCTGCGCCGCGGCGTGCACGTCGAAGCGGCGCGGCGGATGCTCAAGGTGGCGGTGATCTTCGCCGCGATCACGGTGCCGACCCAGGTGTTCGTCGGCGATCTGCACGGCCTCAACGCGCGCGAGCATCAGCCGATCAAGGTCGCGGCGATGGAAGCGCATTGGGAGAGCAAGCCCAAGGGCGAGGGCGTGCCGCTGGTGCTGTTCGCGGTGCCCAACGAGAAGGCCGAGCGCAACGATTACGAAGTCGCGATCCCGAAGCTGGGAAGTCTCATCTTGACCCACACGTTGGACGGCGAGGTCCAGCCGCTGAAGTCGGTGCCGCCGGAGGAGCGCCCGCCGGTGAAGCCGGTGTTCTACGCGTTCCGGGTGATGGTCGGCCTGGGCGTGACGATGCTGTTGCTGGTGCTGGCGTCGCTGTGGGCGTGGAAGCGCAAGCAGCTCTACGACGGCAGCGGTTTCGGGCGCTGGGTCCTAAACGGTTGGCGCGCGATGACGTTGAGCGGCTTCGTCGCGATCCTGGCCGGCTGGTACGTGGTCGAGATCGGTCGCCAGCCCTACGTGGTCTACGGCCTGCTGCGCACCGCCGATGCGGTCAGCGCGATCGACGCGGCGAGTGTGATGACGTCGCTGATCGTGTTCGCGGTGGTGTACCTGACCGTGTTCGGCGCGGGCGTCGGTTATCTGCTCAAGCTGATCCGCAAGGGCCCGCATCCGCACGAGCCGGCGCCGCGACCGGGCCAAGGCGACAAGACGCCGGCGCGGCCGCTGTCGGTGCCGGACGAGCCGGCCGAAACCCAGGCGTGATCGCACGCGCGCGGCCCGCGCGCAGTCACGAATCCTGCCACGGAGCAGGCGCGACGTAGAAGGTGGTGGACGATGGAATACTGGCTGCCAATCGTATGGTTCGGCGTGATCGGTTTCGGCGTGCTGATGTACGTGCTGCTGGACGGCTTCGTGCTCGGCCTGGGCATCCTGGCGCCGTTCGCCGAGGACGAGCACCAGCTCGACCACATGATGAACACCGCCGCGCCGATCTGGGACGGCAACGAAACCTGGCTGGTGCTGGGCGGTGCCGGTTTGCTGGCGGCGTTCCCCAAGGCCTATGCGGTGGTGTTGTCGGCCCTGTACCTGCCGGTGCTGTTGATGCTGATCGCGCTGGTGTTCCGCGGCGTCGCGTTCGAGTTCCGCTTCAAGGCGCATCGCGCCAAGCCGGCCTGGGGCGCGGCGTTCGCGCTGGGCTCGCTGCTGTGCGCGTTCGCGCAGGGCGTGATCCTGGGCGCGCTGGTCGAGGGCATGCCGCTGCAGGGCGGCAAATACGTCGGCGGCGTGTTCGGCTGGTTCAGTCCGTTCTCGATGCTGACCGGCGCGGCGGTGGTGTTCGGCTACGCGCTGCTGGGCTCGACCTGGCTGATCCTGAAGACCGAGGGCCGCATGCAGCAGATCGCGCGTACCCTGACCCGGCCGCTGGTGCTGGTGGTGGTCGTGTTCATGGGGCTGGTCAGCGCATGGCTGCCGTTCCTGGACTCGCGGATCATGGCGCGCTGGTTCGATGGCGCGAACTTCCTGTGGCTGTCGCCGGTGCCGTTGCTGGTGCTGATCAATGCGTTCGCGCTGTGGCGCGCGGCGATGCGCGAGGGCCGCGACCTGGCGCCGTTCGTGCTGACGCTGTGCTTCTTCGTGCTCGGATTCGCGGGCTTGGTGCTGGGCATCTGGCCGAACATCGTGCCGCCGGGGCTGACGATCTGGGATGCGGCGTCGCCGCCTTCGTCGCAGGGGTTCGTGCTGGTCGGGCTGGTGGTGCTGCTGCCGGCGATCCTGGGCTACACGTATTGGTCGTACAGCGTGTTCAAGGGAAAGATCGCGGCGGATGCGGGGTATCACTGAGGCTGCGATCGTTCTTGGTGCTGTATTTGCGCTGGTCGCCTGCTTCGCTTTGCTTTGGGGTAGGAGCGGCGTAAGTCGCGACCGCGAACGTCGCCTGCCGACGGCGGTTTCGTTTCCGGTCCGCCCCGGTTTTCTGTCGGAGCGGCGTAAGCCGCGATTGCCGATCTCTCCGCAGCGCCTGTTTCGGTCGCTTTGGGGTAGGAGCGGCATGAGCCGCGACCGCGAACTTCCCTTGCCGGCGATGGCTTCGCTTCTTTAGATCAACGGCTTCCGCCCGCTGCGCGTGCGGGTTACTTTCTCTTGCTAGCCCAAGAGTCCGTCTGGACTCCCTTCGGTCAAAAGTAACCAAAGAGAAGGGCTAGCGAGACCAAACCTCCCCTGCGAGTTCGGTGCTGGCGCGGGGATTTTTCGACGGGACATCCTTGTCCCTTCGAAGAACGGCGCGCATCCTGCGCGCCGCCCTTCGGGTCTACGGGTGCTCGCTTGGGTGCGGTGCAATGGATTCCACTGCCGCGGCAACGGCAACGGCAACGGCAACGGCAACGGCAACGGCAACGGCAACGGCAACCGCAACCGCAACCGCAACCGCAACCGCAACAACTAGGTGCCGGGGTGGCCTGAAAGGCGGCGGCCCGTCCGGAGCGACGCGCCAGGGGTCCCGGTCACCCGCCCCCCCGGCCTTGGACATGGCGCCCCGCTACCAGCCCGCCCCGCGCCTGACGCTGAACGTCAGAGTTCGCGTGACGCGGATGGGCAGGTATGCTGTGTGTCACATAAACCCGCACCAAAAATCCGATCGGGAGCCGAGCCGTCCAGCGCATGCAAGCCTACGTCTACAAGAGCCTCCGCAAGGACGAAACCTACGTCTTCCTGGCCGCGCGGGACGATTTCGAGCTCCTGCCCGAACCGCTGCGCACCCAACTGGGGGCGCTGCAGTTCGTGCTCGAAGTGGTGCTGACGCCGGAGCGCCAGCTGGCCCGCGGCGACACCGCGGTGGTGCGCGAGAACCTGTCCGCGCGCGGTTTCCACATCCAGTTCCCGCCGCGGCACGACGAAGTGCGGTCCGATGCCTGAGCGCCGCCGCCCCTGGTCCGAGCCCAAGCACGCCCGACTGCGCCTGGCCGCGACTGCGGGAGCGGGGCTCGCGCTGGCGCTGCTGAGCGGTTTCGGCGGCGTGGTCGCCGCGATCGCCGGCACCCTGGCGCAGCCGGCCTATGCGCTGGCAGTGCGGTTCTGGCGCGACGGCGCCGAGCAACCGCGGGCCGCGGACTGGCTGCACGACGCCGGTTCGGTGGCGCTGCTGTGGGCCGCGGGCGTGGCCGCGCTGGCGCTGGTGGTGGCCTGGCCCTTGTCGTCGCTGCTGCAGACCGGCTCGCTGATGGCGGCGCTGGGGCTGAGCGCGGTCGCCGGTATCGCTCTGTTGGGCCTGTGGCGGGTGTGGCCGCTGTGGCATGAACTCGAGCGCGACGGCGGCGGCCTGCGCGAGTATTGGCAGGCCCTGGGCGAACTGGAACTCGGCGCCTGGCGCGGACTGGGCGCGGCGGCGATAGTCGCAGCGCTGGCCGCGGCGGTGATCGCGCTGGCCTGGCCGGGCTTGTTGTCCGAGGGCGGGCGCTGGGCATCGGCGGTCGCGCTGGCGCTGGGCTCGCCGCTGCTGCACTGGCTGCTGCAGCGGATCGAACCGGCCGACCCGCTGCCCGGGCTGGATTTCGTCGTCGACGAAGAGCCGCTGGACGCCGCCCAGGCGCCGCTGCTCAGTGGCGAGCCTCTGGAGCCGGCGCTGTATGCGGCGGCGCGCGGCGGCCGGGTCGAGCGCGCGCTGGAACTGATCGAACTGGGCGCCGACGTCAACGCCGCGCCGCCCGCGGACGAGCGCGACCAGCGCAGTCTGGCGGTGCTGGCCGCGGTGCTGCCCGACCTGCGCCTGCTGCGCGCGCTGATCGCGCACGGCGTCGACCTCAATGCCGCCACCGCAGGCATGACCCCGCTGCTGGCCGCGACCCGCGACAGCTGGCACGGCCGCCCGGACGCGGTCATGACCCTGCTCGCCAACGGCGCCGATCCGCGCCTGGCCGACGGCGACGGCAACACTCCGCTGCACCATGCCGCGCGCAGTTCCGACCCCGGCGTGGCCGCGTTGCTGCGCGACGCCCAGGCCGAACTCGACCCGCTCAATCGCGACGGCCAGTCGCCACTGGGCGTGGCCTGCGCCGGCGGCAACTGGCGCCTGGCCAAGTTCCTGCTCGAACGCGGCGCGCGTCCGGAACCCGCCGGCGGCCAGCCGGTGCTGCTGGCCGCGGCCGGCACCGAAGAAGACGACCCGGCCGGCGTCAGCCTGCTGCTCAAGCAGAAGGCCAAGATCGACGCGCGCGACGGCCACGGCCGCAGCGCCCTGCACGAAGCCGCCTACGCCGGTCATCTGGACATCGTCACCGTGCTGCTCGCCGCCGGCGCCGATCCCAATGCGATCGACGCGCGCAGCCGCACGCCCCTGCTGGAAGCCGCGCGCGGCGCACGCCTGGGCGTGCTCGATCGCCTGCTCGAACATCTGCCGCGCGGCGGCGTCGCCGAAGCGGCGATGACCGACGCCGACGGCCGCAACGCGCTGGCGCTGGCCTGCATGGCCGACAACGCGACCCCGGCGCTGGTGCAGCGCCTGCTCGATCTGGGCGTGGACCCCGAACAGCGCGACGCGATCGGCAAGCGCGCGGTGGATCGCGCCGCCGAGGCCGGACGTTGGTCGCTGGTGGCTGCGCTCGACCGCGCCTATCCGCTGCCGGCCGCGGTCAGCGACGACGAGGCCGGCGACGCACCGCTGCCCGACCGCATGCCCGCCAGCCTGCTGCGCGACGGCCTGCGCGAAGGCCGCGCCGCCGACCTGGGCGGCCTGGCCAAGCTGCTGACGCCGGCCGAACTCGGCGCCCAGCTGCACGACGAAGACAACGCGCCGTCGCCCGAACGCATCGCCTGGCTGTTGGCGCAGGGCGCCGACGCCGAAGCCCGCGACGCGCACGGCGATACCCCGATGTTCGCGATGCTGGCACGCGGCCCGGCCGCGGTGCCGGCGTTGCAGGCGCTGCTGCGGCGCGGCGTTTCGCCCGCCGGTGCTGGCGGCCTGGCGCGCTTCCTCGCCGCCTGCGCCAGCGCCGAGCAGGCCGCGCGCGGCTTGGAACAGTTCGCCCTGGACCTGATCGAACGCGGCGCCGACCCGTTCGCGCATTCGCGCAACGGCGACCCGCCGCTGGCGCTGGCCGTGCGCCTGGGCTGGACCCGCCTGGTCGATCGCCTGGTCGAGATCGGCGTCGCCCTGGACACCCGCGACAGCCACGGCATGAGCGCGCTGCATCTGGCCGCCGCGCTCGGCCGCGAGACCATGCTCAAGCGCCTGGTCGCGCAGGGCGCATCGCCCGACCTGCTCGCCGCCGACGGCCAGAGCCCGCTCGGCGTGGCGCTGTCGTCCGGCCGCCGCGACCTCGCCGACTGGCTGGACTGGCGCGGCTGGCCGCTGCCCAAGCGCCCGCTGCAGGCCTACGACGTGCCGGCCGCGGCGATCGTCGGCGACGCCGATGCGGTGCGCCGCCTGCTCGATCTAGGTCTGCCGGTGGATGCGCTCGACCGCCAGGGCTGCAGCGCGCTGCTGCGCGCGGCCGGCGGCGGCCATCGCGCCGTGGTCGATTTGCTGCTGGCGCGCGGCGCCGACCCGCAGCTGCCCGCGCATTCCGGCGCGACTCCATTGTCGGCCGCGGTCAGCATGCGCCACGGCGAAATCGTCGACCGCCTGGTCGCCTCCGGCGCCTCGCTGGAACAGCGCCTGCCCGGCGGCCTGACCGTGCTGATGGTCGCCTGCGCGCTGGGCCTGACCGACCTCGCCGCACGCCTTCTCGCGGCCGGCGCCGACGTCCACGCCCAGGACGCGCAGGGCCGCATGGCCCTGCATTGCGCGGCCATGTACGGCTTCACCGCGCGCGAGCGCAGCCGCCTGGTGGCCCTGTTCGACACCTTGCTGCTGGCCGGCGTCGACGCCGATCAGTCCGCCGCCGGCGCCACCCCGCTGTTGCTGCTGCTGGGCGCGCGCGCCGAGCCCGGTACCGCCGCCGACGAGGAAGTGCTGGTCGCCGGCCTGGACCTGCTGCTCGACCACGACGCCGCGCTCGACGCCCAGGACCCGCGTGGCTTCGGCCCGCTGCACCTGGCGGCGCTGCACGGCCTGCTGCGCGTGGTCCAGCGTCTGCTGCGCGCGGGCGCCGATCCGGACCTGCGCGACGCCCTCAACCGCACTCCGCGCGAGATCGCGGTGATGCGCGGCTTCGTCGATATCGCCGCCGAGTTCGCCCCGCCGACGCCGGGCAACGGCGTGTCGATGGCGCGCTTCCTGCGCGAGCGTTGAGTAGCCGAGCGACGCGGCGCCGCTGCGGCGCCGCGCGATTCAATGCAGCGAGCGCTGCGCCGCCGCGTCGGCCTCAGCGGTGATCTCGCCCAGGATGCCTTCGCCCTGGTCGGCCTCGAACAGTTCCTCCAGTTCCTTGCGCGCGTCCTTGGCCGACTGCAGCAGCGCGGCTTCGTCGTCGTGGACCAGGTACTGGGCGTTGAGCATGCGTTCGTCGTGCTCGCGGAAGCGCTCGGTATGGTCGCGCGCGGTTTCGGGCGCCACGCCCAGCGCCGTCAGCACGTGCTCGCCCAGTTTGAGGCTGGAATAGAAGGTCTCGCGGATCGGCTCGGCGCCCAGGTCCATCAGCTGCCAGGCGTGCCTGCGGTCGCGTGCACGCGCGAACACCTTGGCGCGCGGGTACAGCCGGCGCAGGGTGCGCACGGTGCGGATGTTGCCGTCGAGGTCGTCGATGGCGATCACGAACACGTCGACCTGGGCCGCGCCGGCCGAACGCAGCAGTTCGGGGCGCGCGGGATCGCCGTAATAGACCATGTTGCCGAAGCGGCGCATGAAGTCGACCTGGTCGGCGCTGTTCTCGATGGCGATGAACGGCACTTTGTGCGCCAACAGCAAGCGCGCGACGATCTGGCCGAAGCGGCCCATGCCCGCGATCATCACCTTGGGGTGGTTGTCGGGGATCTGGTCGAACTCGCGCTTGGGCTTGGCCTTCGGCGCGGCCGACAGCGCGCGCGAGACCGCGATCAGCAGCAGCGGCGTCAGCGCCATCGACACGCCGACCGCGGCGATCAGGCGATCGCGGGACGGATCGTCGAGCAGGCCGGCGTTGACCGCTTCGTTGAACACGATGAAGGCGAACTCGCCGCCCAGCGACATCACCGCGGCCAGCTGTATCGATTCGCGCCGGTCCAAGCCGCCCGGGCGCAGGCCTACGCCGAACAGCAGCGCGAACTTGATCAGCATCAGCACGGCCACCATCGCCGCGATCATCGCCGGCTCCGAGACCACGCGCTGCAGGTCGATGCTCATGCCCACGGCCATGAAGAACAGGCCCAGCAACAGGCCCTTGAACGGATCGATCTGCGATTCGAGCTCGTGGCGGAATTCCGAGTCGGCCAGCAGCACGCCGGCGATGAAGGCGCCCAGGCCCGCGGACAAGCCGGCGATCTGCATCACCCAGGCCGCGCTGAGCACGGTCAGCAGCGCCGCGCCGGTGAACACTTCCGGCATCTGGGTGCGCGCGACGATCCGGAACACGTGCCGCAGCAACACCCGGCCGCCGAAGATCACCGCGCCGATCGCGCCGACCGCCTTGGCAATGGCCATCCACTGCAGACCGCCGCCCTGCACCGCCGCGGCCTTGCCCAGCAGCGGAATCGCCGCCAGCAGCGGGATCGCGGCCAAGTCCTGGAACAGCAGGATCGCGAACGCGAGCCGGCCGTAGTCGCTGGTCAGTTCCTTGCGCTCGGACATCAACTGCAGGCAGACCGCGGTCGAAGACAGCGCCAGGCCCACGCCCACCACCACCGACGCCTTCCATCCCAGGCCGCCGCCGAACATCGCCACCGCGCCCAGGGCCAGGCCGCTGAGCAACACCTGCAGGCCGCCGGCGCCGAACACCGGCTTGCGCATCACCCGCAGCCGCGACGGCGACAGTTCCAGGCCGATCACGAACAGCATCATGACCACGCCGATTTCCGACGCCGCCAGCACTGGCTCGGCGTCGCGGATCACCTTGACCCCGTACGGGCCCAGCACCACGCCGGCGGCGAGGTAGCCCAGCACCGCGCCCAGCCCGAAACGCCGGAATACCGGCACCGCGATCACCGCGGCGAGCAGAAAGACCAGGGCGAGTTCCAGACCACCGCTATGCATGCATCACCTCGTCGCTGAGTAGATCGCGCCGACCGCGATAAACGTCATCTTACCCAGCGCCGCCGCCGCGGTGGATGCGCGTTCGCGGGAAACAGCTTCCGCCGCAGCGGTCCAATCGCCGCCGATGGCGCGTCGCAGCATGGTCGGGTCGCGTCGCCGTGCGGCGAAACGGTGATCTCGGCCTGCCTGGCCCGGCGCGCGCGTTGCTAAGCTCGCAACGCGCGCGGCCGCTGCACCGGCAGGACGTCGGGGTCGCGCGCATTCACGGCAACCACAGGAGCTACACGATGCAAGGAAACTCAAGCAAGTTGGCCGCGTTCGCGCTGGCCGCTCTCGCCGGCGCGGCCCAGGCCCAAACCCCGCCTCAGACGCCGCAAGCCGCGCCCAAGCCCGCGGTGGACTCGATCATGACCACCCGCGTCGACAGCGAGATCGCGATCGACCCCAGCGGCGCCCTGATCGACTATCGCAGCGAAACGCCGCTGCCAGACGACGTCAGGACCAGCCTGGAGCGCCAGGTCCGCGCCTGGCGTTTCGAACCGGTGCTGGTCGAGGGCAAGCCGGTCAAGGCCAAGGCCCGCATGCGCATCACCCTGGCCGCGCGCCAGCTCGGCGACGAGCGCTACGCGGTCACGGTCGATAACGTCACCTTCCCCAGCAGCGGCTCCGGAGTGCTGCCCGATGCGCCGCCGTCCGCGGTCACGATCAGCAGCCGCAAGATCGTTCCGCCGGCCTATCCTCAGGGACTGGCGCGCGCCCGCGTCGGCGGCGTGGTGCTGCTGTACCTGCGCCTGTCGCCGGACGGCCGCGTACTCGATGCCGCGCCGGTGCAGACCAGCCTGCTCAACGTCTACGGCAACGACCGCACCCTGGCCCAGGGCGTGTCGGCGCTGGAGCAGGCCACCGCGCGCGCCGCGCGCAGCTGGCAGTTCAACGTCCAGGTCCACACCGACCACCCCAGTGCGCGCGATCTCACCGTCAGCATGCCGGTGGAGTTCCAGGCCCCGGGCGCGCACGAGACCCGGCCCGGGCAGTGGCGCACCGAAGTCCGCGGCGCGCGCCGCGAACCGGCCTGGCTGCGCGACGTCGCCAACACCCAGCGCATCGGCGTGTCCGATGTGGACTCCGGCGACGTGGTCCCGCTGGCGAGCGCGTTCAAGCTCGCCAGCGAAGTGAAGGGCGTCGCGCTGTAATCCGGCCGCGCGGCCGCCGGGTCCAGCCCGGCGGCCGTTGTCCGCCGCCGCTCGGTCCGTACGTCCGTCTAGTTGAGACAGCCACGAAGGACGGCGGCTATGGGCAACTCGCAAGGAATACGCAACGGCCCGAGCGCGTTGGCGCTGGCGGCGGCACTGATCGCCGCCGCACTCATCGGAGCGAATGCGCACGCCCAGGGCGGCTCGGGCTACTTCCGTTACGCCGATGCGCGCTTGGCCCTGAAGCACGCGGTCGCCGTGGCCGAAGAGCCGACCGATCAGGCCGACGAACGCCGCATCCTGGTGTTCCTCAGCGCCGAGCCGCTGGACGCGGCCGCGATCGCGGCCGCCTTCGACGCCGCCGACGCGGTGCGCGATCAGAAGCCGGCAGGCGGCTACGTGCGCGTGTGCATCGCCGCCGATGGCAGCGAGTGCGGCCTGTACTACTCGCCCGAGGGCTTCAACAGCGGCGGCTACGGCGAACTGAGCCTGCAGCGCAACGAGCCCGCGCACATCGCCGGTCGCTGGCTGCTGGCGAAGGGCGATTTCCTCGGCACGCCCTACGACTACGACCTGGGTTTCGACACCTCGATCATGCCCGCGCCCGGCAGCGTCCTGCCCGCCGGCGGTGGCGCGCCCGGCGCGGCCTACAACGCCTGGCTGGACGCCCTGGCCAAAGGCGACGTCGCCGCGCTGCGGCGCATGGGCGGCGAGGACGCGCGCTGGCGCTTTCCGGACGACGACCCGGGCACGGTCAAGGAATCGCTGAAGTCCCTGCGCGACGGCGAGCCCTTGCGCGCGCAGATTTCGCGCGGCCGCCAGCACGCCGACCAGGCCGTGCTCTGGGTCGAAGGGGTGGACCGCGACGACATCCGCCGCCGCGGCCGCGTGCTGATGCGCCACAGCGCGGCGGGCTGGCAGCACGTCGAATCCGATCTCGACAGCGTCGGCGAATGAATGCCGAACGCCTGCGGCTTGAATGCGATCCGACTGGATTGAGCATCTGACCCGCTGGCTCCAAAGGCCCCGCACCGCGGGGCTTTTCTTTGTTTGGTCCGCCGCACCGCGCAAGGCGAAACCAGTGTCCGCAGCCGGATCCGGCATGTCACGCCGATACGGGACGCCGGCGGCGGCTCTCGGCTGGCCCGGCACGGGTGGCCCAGCCCCCACCACACGCCCCCGAATTGCCCCGGTCACGGGACGGGCGCATGATTCAGGTTCGACCCCCGGCCGGAGCGCCAGGGGTCGGTACACCAGGAGCTAGTTCACCGAACAAGGAGTAAGTCCATGAATGCAGTGGTCGATTCGATCGACAGCGGCAACCGGGGCGGCGTGTCCGTCGCCCGCCGCTGGTATGCGGGACAGGGTGCGCCGCAGGAACGCGCCCTCAATTACACGGCGCTGCTACCCGCCGACGACGAGTGGTCGCGCGACAACGTGCTCCGCGCGATCGTCGCCGACGCCTTGCAGCGCAACGGCCAGGTCGTG
Organism: uncultured Lysobacter sp.; assembly: GCA_946480055.1. The sequence continues at coordinate 79,129 of CAMLID010000010.1, forward strand.
GACGAGGACACCCTCGAAGCCACGGTGGCCTCGGTCTCAGCCCCCGGCGGCGCGCTCGCGCAGACGGCGCTGACCTGGAAGCTGCACCCCGGCGAGACCCGCGCCGACGGCCGCGCCTCGCCGCCGTTCCACGGCTATGCGGTGGAGGTGCCCGCCAACCTGCAAAACTCGCTGGCCGATTACGCCAAGACCTGGTCGGCGCAGCGCGATGCCGGCCCCGAGGCGCCGATCGACAAACCCTTGGCCGAGCTTCAGCAGCTCGCCCGTAGCGGCGGTCACGGCGACATCGCCCGGACCCTGGCCGCGTTGGAAGCCGCGATCCAGGCCGGCAACGCCGCCAACCAGGCCGGCAAGCCGATCGACGCGGTGGCCATGGCCGCTGTGCTGCAGTTCGCGACCAGCACCGGACGCGAGCGCGAGGCGGCGAAGATCCTTGAGCGCTACAGCGCGGTCAAGGGCGTGGCCAACGACGCCAAGCTCATCGGCCAGGACGCCGAACGCGTCTTCAACGGCCGCGATCCGATCACCCGCAAACCCTTGGACACCGACCGCCGCGTCGACGCCGCGTTCGATCTGCTCGGCAACGGCTTCAAGATGGCCGGCGACGTCGGCGCCACCGCGCTGCTGCTGGGCGCGCGCAACTCCGGCCTGGTCGGCGGCCTGATCGGCATCGCCCCGGCGGGCGTGGCCATCGTCGCCTTCGCCGCCGGCGCGTATCAGTTGATCAAGCACATCCGCGAGGAATTGCTGGCGCCGCGCTGGGAGGAGTTCCGCGAGCGCTTCCCGTTCGCCGAGGGCCTGGAGCCGCGCAAGGCGATCAACGGCGTGATGCGTCAGATCTCGGGCATGCCCACCGACGCCGGCAACGCCATGTCCACCGCCACCCGCGTGCTCGACGGGCTGGGCGAGAACGCGGAAACGCGCGAGCGTTTCCTCGCCTTCCTCAAGCAGAAGGTGCAACCCGAGTCGCTGGTCGACATCCTCGCCTCCGGTCAGGGCCTGGAGCGCCTGAGCGCGCAACAGGCCGTCGATCTGGCCAAGGCGGCGAAGAGTTCGTCCAGGGAGTTCCTCGACCTGGAGCTCAAGGACGTCAAGCGCTACGTGCGCGATCGCGACGGCGACCGCGAGCGCGGCACCTACCTGCTGCCGGCCGCGGCGCAGGAAGCGGCCAACCGCAACACCAACAAGCTCGGCGGTGCGATCGACGAAGGCCTGCGCGTGGCCGGCGCCCTGACCAGCGGCGCGAATTCCTTGAACGGCATGTACAAGGACATGCTCGACAAGCTCAAGGGCGTCGACACCGCGCAGGTCAAGCTCAACCAGCAACAGCAGCAGAACCTGGCCGCGGCGCTGGTGCCCGTGTCCCGCGACGGCGGCCTGACCCAGGTCGATCATCTGTTCGCGAGCAAGGACGGCAGCAAGCTGTTCGCGGTGCAGGGCGATCCGCAGTCGGCGACCCGGCGCATGGTCTCGATAGACGTGGCCGCCGGCGCCAGCCAGAGCCTGGAGGTGAGCAGCCAGCTCGCGGCGCGCAACATGGCCAGCGGCGAAACGACGCAGCAGCAGGCGCAGAGCGGCGGTCGCGGTTTCTGAGCGCCGCCCCTGAGCAACACAAAAAACGCCCCGCATGCCGGGGCGTTTTTCTTTCCGGCGCGCGGTGAGGATTGCTGCGGATGCAGGACCGGATACGAAAACGCCCCGCAGTGCGGGGCGTTTCGCGAGCGATCCGATCCGGCGCCTCAGCGCTTCATCGAACTGAAGAACTCGTCGTTGGACTTGGTGGTCTTCATCTTGTCCAGCAGGAACTCCATCGCGCCGATCTCGTCCATGCCGTGCAGCAGCTTGCGCAGGA
>CAMLID010000011.1 GCA_946480055.1 uncultured Lysobacter sp.
AGGCGGTACGCACTAAACGGCTGACGACTGTCTACAGAAGCCTGGGCGATTCACCCGTCGTGCTCGCGAAGCGGTTCAAGTCCTTACGGAATGTCTTTTTTACTCATCGTTGGCACATGACGGGCGGAGATTGGGACACCCGCAGTCTCGCACTAGCCCCGACAATCGCATCAGAATTTTTGGCTGCGTAAGCTCGGTAGCCCGAGATGCTGGCCCCATGACGCAGGCCCGCTCTTGGCTAATCCCCCTGGCCAAGCCGGCACGTTTCATTGCGTACAACGCTGCGTACGTCGGGCGTTCCTGTGCGGGATCGATCACTACACGGGTCGATTCGTCGAACCTCGTAAAGACGGGAGCGAGCAGCGATGAATGTTGCTGATCAATGGCTTGGCTATCGCTTTCATGCTTTGGCCAGGGGCAGCAGTCGCCTGCATTCATGTGGTCGCACGACCGGTGGCAAAGCTTTAGGAGCAGGGGCGACTTCATTCGCCCAGCGCCTTGGAGCGCTCCCGCCGTCAGAGCAGAGAGAGCAGCTTGATCGACCTGTGCCTCAGGCCGGCTCGGCCTGAGGCACCGGTGCACGCCGCACCCAACGCGCGGCGACGGACGTCAGTTCAAACACCAGCAACGGTGCCGCCCAACTCAGCCACAGCAGCGTGGGGATCAGCACGGCGGGGTGGGCCAGCGTCATCACGCCCGGTACCTGCAACGACAGACGGAAGACCATCGGCGCCAAGGTGACGATGTAGTTGCGCAGCATCCAGCGTCGGTGCGTTTGCGGGCGCCCGCGGCGGATGGCGGTGTAGCCCATCAGTGCGGTGCACAGCCACGCCAGCGCGGTGGCGGCGAAGGCCGCCTGCAAGGCGAAGCCGCCGGGCGTGGTGGCGATCAAGCCGGCGGCGCCGGTGCAGGCGACCAGCATCGCCATCAGATACACGCGGCCGGTCCAGCGGTGCACGCGCGGGTAGGCGTTGCGCAATCGCGCGATGAACTGCAGCGGCCCCAGCAGTGCGGTCAAGGCGCCGCCGGCGAGGTGTGTCCACAGCCAGGCCCGCCGCGACCAGAACATGCCGTACACGCCCGGGTCCTGCGGCGCGTATTTGTGGAACGTGCCCCACAGGAAGTGCAGCACCACGGCCACTGCCACCAGCCATAACGCGCCCCACGCGATGCGGCGTGACGTACCTACGTTGGCGGCGGAACCTGCTGCACGGCTGGAATAGGCCATAGCGCCCTCGCTGGTGTCTGCTGACCGGATCATAGCCCGCGGGTGTGCACGTTCCCGGGCGCGGCGGCACGACTCAACGCATCATGGACACGGCTCGCCGATGGAAGCGGGCGGCGGCATCCATGGCTCCCGTACGATGCCCGACTAGGATCGATGTGGGCGAGGGCGCACCACGTCCGGGCCGATTGAACCGCCGATGTAAGGATGAAAAATGCAGCAGGCCATCGTGATCGTTCGCCGTATCTTGATCGCACTGGTGGCGGCGTTCGTGGCGTATCGAATGGGCAGCGGCCTCATCGCCAAGGGCTATTCGCGCTGGGAGCTGGTCGACTACATGGTCATTCTGCCGATCGGCCTGATGGCTCTGGGGCTGGTCGCGTCGTGCATCCATTCGCTGCTGCCCAAACGGAAGGGCGGCACGCCTGACGTGCCGCCTCGTTACAGGTCGTTCTTGTTCCGCAGCCGCAGGCCTGACTAAAGTCCGACGCGCCTCATCGCATCGACCAAAGCCTGCTGTTCGGTGCGTTCCAATCCTGCGAGGATCTCGGTGCGATCGTCGGGCCGTTCGTTCTGCCCCAGTTTGAACTTGGCGTAGGCGTCGACGACGCGAGCGCGGAAGGCGACCACGTAGGGCGCGAGCTTGGCGTAGCGCATGCCCATCTCGGCGACCGACCAGGCGTTCGGGCGACCGCGTTCCATGTGGTCGACCAGTCGGGTCAGTGCGTTCTGGGTGGCTTCGTCGCTGTCGTCGAACTCGACTTCGATGTCCAGCTGCACGCTTTCGTAGTTCCAGGTCGGCGCCTGAGTACGGTCGCTCAACCACGAGGGCGAGATATAGCCATGCGCGCCTTGGAACACCGCCAGCGCCCGCGGCTGGCGGCGCAGCAGGTCGGTATGCGGATGGGTGCGCGGGACGTGGCCCAGCAGGCTCATCCGGCCGTCGGCGCCGCGCTCCAGCAACAGCGGTACCGGCGTGGCCATCGGCGCGCCGTCGGTGGAGCTGATCACCAGCGCGAAGGGGTGCGCGGCGATCATGCGATCGACGTCTGTCGTAGAGCCGGGCTTGTAGATAGGGTGGGTGTTCATGCGTTCGTCGCGTCGGTGCAGTCGGGGATTCTAGGAGCAAAGGTGCCGGCTCAGTCGGCCGCGACTGCGACCGCTGGCGTCGACGACACGTCCGGCCGCGTCTTCGCGCTGCCTTTCCAGCGCCACATCAGTATCACCGCCACGGTATCGACCAGCACTGCGAAGATGCTCGCTTCCGGCCCGAACGCGCCGCCGGTCAGCCACTGCGGCTTGGCGAGCAGTTCCGGCAGCAGCCAGCCGGCTTGGTCGAAGCCGCTGACGTCGAAGCCGAGTAGGGCGCCCTGGGCCCAGTTCCAGCCGAAGTGGATACCGATGGGCAGGGCGAGGCTGCGGGTGCGCAGGTAGGCCAGTCCCATCAGGATGGCGCCGAGTGCGGTGTCGAGCGTGGCCCAGGCCAGGGTCGGCCCTTCCATGCCGGGGTTGCCCCAATGCGCGATCGCGAACAACAGCCCCATGCCCAACAGCGTGGGCCATGCGCCGATGCCGTCCACCAGGCGCTGGAACACGAAGCCGCGGAACAGCAGTTCTTCCAGCACCACCGCCCAGGCGAACATCCAGGTGCCCATGGCCAATGCGTTCAAGCTGCGCGCGGGGTCGAGGCTGAAGCGAACACCGCCGGCGGCGACGATCAGGCCGGTCACCAGGCCGATCAGGGCCATGCCCAAGGCGGCGCCGTAGAACGACTGCCGCGCCCAGGTGAAGTTCGCCCGCAGCCCGACCGCGGCCAGGCCTTCGCGGCGCAGCCGCAGGCAGGCGTAGGTCACCAGGGTCAGGAACAGCACCGGCAGCGGCGCCAGCCACGCGCCCTCGAAGCCCTGTTGCTGGATCGCCTTGGACACCACGCGGTAGACCGGTTGGCTGGCCAGGAACAGCACGAGGAAGGCGAGGATCCACCAGCCATTGCGCAGCGATCCGTGGCGGTCGCGAATGATCTGCTTCATATGCCTTCCCTGCGGTGGTTGAGCCGCAGCATCCAGGCTGAGCGCAGGAACGGTAAATAGCCCGTCAGGCCCGGTGCCGTTCGTCACGTAGACGGTGGCGGCGCAAACCGGTTCGTGCGGCGTCGTATGGCGAGCGCAGATGGACGCGGGTAAAGCCGTTCGGCCGAGGATTCGGCATGAACGGGGCAGTACGTTCGGCGCCCGTGAAGAGTCGCGATAGTCGACTAGACCCTGCGTTAACCGCCCAGGACGCAGCGTGCAGTATCGCCGGACCTCATCGGAACCGGCGTCTTACGAGGTCGAACGACATGGGCAAGGACACAGCAGGTCAGAAGCACCGCGATACCCCGCCGGATCAAGGCGAGGGTCCGCCGGGCGGTCAGGGCCACCAACCGCTGCCGGGCGAGAACCCGCAGGACGGCGACGGACAGGCGCGTCGCAAGCACGTGCAGAATGCGGATCTGCCGGAAGGCGAAGGGCACCAGCCGCTGCCGGGCGAGGATCCGCCGTCGAAGACGTAACGCGATGGTCGATGCATGCGCTACTCCCGTGTCCGGGTTCGCAGTTTTACGAAGCGCTTACTCGGCTTTCACCGTGGTCTGCGCGCGCCGTGCTCGAATGCCCGCAATTCCGTAACGGGAGTACGCGCATGAGGACTTCTCCGATCGCCTTGGCAGCGGCGCTGCTGTTGTCCGCTTCCGGCGTGGCATCGGCCGGCGTGGTGACCGTGAGCGGGCAGGGCCAGAGTTACGATCCCGGGATCGCATTGGAAGCCGCGCGCGCCGATGCCATCGGCCAATGCACTGCGCAAGGCGGAACGCCGCTGGAAGAGATCTACAACCACCTCACCCGCGCCAACCTGTGGCTGGCGAGTTCGATCTGGCGTTGCGACGTACCTTGATGCTTGATCCGCCGCGTAACGGGTTGGCCGAGTAGCTAGCGCTACTTGGCTTGGCTCGTCGATGTCGGCTGTGTCTCGATCGCAGGCCGCGGCCAAGCGAAGTACGTCCTCCAGGCATAGCCCCACGGCACCACCGCGGCCAGCAGCGGCAGCGCGAGGAAGGAGCCGGCGACTTCGCCGGTGGGTGTGCCCCACAACGTGCCGGCCTGCCACAGCGGATAGGCGATGAACGCCATCCACACCGTCTTGTAGCCGATGGTGAAGAACATCAGCGGCAGCCAGCTCAGCGGGCGCAGCAGGCCGAACAGTGCGAGCGCCGGGTAGGTGGCCCACACGGCGAAGGCGACCGCGCGCACCGGGTCCCACGGGCCTTCGTGGGTCAGCAGGGCGCGCCACGCGGTCGGCGTGACGAAGACCAGCATCAGCAAGAAGAACAGCCGCAGGCCCCAGATCTGGATGGGACGAACGTTCTCGTGGCGCGGATCGGGTGCGAACAGTCGGGCGAGCATGGCGTCACTCCTCGGAAGGCAGGGTGGGATCGAAGGCGAGCAGGTCGCCGGGCTGGCATTCCAGCGCGGTGCAGATCGCTTCGAGTGTGGAGAAGCGGATCGCCTTGGCCTTGCCGGTCTTGAGGATCGACAGATTGGCCAGGGTGATGTCGACGCGCGCGGCGAGTTCGGTCAGCGTCATGCGGCGCGCGTGCAGCTGTTCGTCGAGGCGGACGACGATCGCCATGTCACACCGTCCCTTCGAGGTCGGCGCGCATGCGGGCACCGTGGGCGAACACGCTGGACAGCACGAACAGCAGCAGCACCGCGAGCCACGGCGTGAACGAGAAGCCGTCGATCTTGCCCGGCTCCCACACGATCGCGGCGATGGTCGCGACGATGCAGCGCAGCAGTTCCAGCGCCAGCACGCTCCACGCGATCAGGTCCAGGCGCCTGGCGTTCTCGAGCAGGAAGGGATCGCCGGCGCGCACCGTGTCGACGATCGCCAGCAGGCGCCGCAGGACGGTGTGGACGATCGCCGCGCCGATCACGCCGATGAGGACGATCGCACGCAGCCCCTGCGGCGCCAGCGGGTGCAGCTTGGTCAAATCGAAGCCCAGCGGCCGTTCCGGCCAGCCTTGGATGAAGAAGCTCCAGACCAGCAGGGCGGTCAGGGACGCGGCGTAGAGCAGGTTGAGAACGGTCAGGCCCTGGATGACCGGACGGGTGATGGCGAGGGCGCGGGCGGACGTGCGGTTCATGGCTAATTCCCGGCTGGGTTGTCGTAAAACGATAATGAACATATCGCTAAACGATAAAAATAGGCCGGAAGACAGGGTGAGTCTTGGACCCGTGGCGGGCTGTGCGAGGCGGGAAGGAGCCCGCCTGTGGACCTGCCTGCCGAAAACAGAAGGCCAGGTGTTGGGCCTCGCCGGCGAGGCGCTACTCGGCTTTGCGGAACAAGGCTGTTCGCTTTCCCTGCACAGAAAAAACACAAGGAAAGCCCGCAACATGCGTCGGAACCGGCCGGAAGCCGGGGCAGGGTCGCTTGACCTTGCCCGACAAAGAAAAGAGAATGATCGTTCATTCTACGAATTGGCCGCGGTCCGCCGACCGCAATCAACGACCTGAGGCTCCCCCATGCCGTCGCGCAAGTCTATGTCCCATAACGCTATTTCCGGCGTCCCCGCTGTACTCACCGTGGCCGTGCTGGCGCTGGCCCTGGCGGCCTGCGGCAAGGGCGGCGATCAACAGGGCGGTCCCGGCGGCCAGAAGGGCCAGGTCACCGTGGTGACCCTGAAGCCCGAGACCGTCACCCTGACCCGCGAGCTGCCCGGGCGCACCAGCGCCTCGCTGATCGCCGAGGTCCGGCCACAGGTCAGCGGCATCGTCGAGCAGCGTCTGTTCACCGAAGGCGGCCTGGTCAGCGCCGGGCAGCCGCTGTACCAGCTCGACGACAAGACCTACGCCGCGGACCTGGAAACCGCCAAGGCCACACTGGCGCGCGGCGAGGCGGCGTTGAATTCGGCGCGCTTGAACGCGCAGCGTTCCAGCGACCTGGTCAAGATCGATGCGGTCAGCAAGCAGGACGACGAAACCGCGGTCGCCACGCTCAAGCAGAGCCAGGCCGATGTGAGCTCCGGCCGCGCCGCGGTGCGCAGCGCCGGCGTGATCCTGGGCCGCGCGCGCATCGCTTCGCCGATCAGCGGCCGTATCGGCAAGTCGGCGGTCACGCAGGGCGCGCTGGTCACGGCCAATCAGGCCGAGCCGCTGGCGGTGGTGCAGCAGCTCGATCCGGTGCACGTCGACATCAGCCAGTCCAGCGCCGAATTGCTGGCGCTGCGCAAGCAGATCGCCGCCGGCACCCTGACCGAGGCCAGCACGTCGGTGACGATCCTGCTGGAGGACGGCAGCAAGTACCCGCTCGAAGGCAAGCTCGCGTTCTCCGAGGTCACCGTCGACGAAGGCACTGGCAGCTTCCTGCTGCGCGTGGTGGTGCCCAACCCCGACAACCTGCTGATGCCGGGCATGTACGTGCGTGCGCTGATCGGCACCGGTGTGCGCCAGAACGCGCTGCTGGTGCCGCAGCAGGGCATCAGCCGCGATCCCAAGGGCGGCGCCACCGCAATGGTCGTCAACGCCAAGGGCCAGGTCGAGCCGCGCGAAGTCCAGGTCAGTCAGGCGATCGGCGACAAGTGGCTGGTCGAAAGCGGCCTGAAGGCCGGCGACAAGGTGATCGTCGAGGGCCTGCAGAAGATCGGCCCGGGCATGCCGGTCGATGCGACCGAGAAGGGCGCTGCGCCGGCCAAGCCGGCCGCGGCCCCCGCCGCCGCGTCGAAGCAGTAACCGGAGAAATTCATGGCACGGTTCTTTATCGATCGCCCGATCTTTGCCTGGGTCCTGGCGATCATCATCATGCTCGGTGGCGCCATCGCGATCACCCAGCTGCCGATCTCGCAGTACCCGACCATCGCGCCGCCGACCGTATCGGTGAACGCGTCCTACCCCGGCGCCTCGGCCAAGGCCGTCGAAAACTCGGTGACCCAGATCATCGAGCAGAACATGAAGGGCATCGACGGCCTGATGTACATGTCGGCGACCAGTTCGTCCGACGGCCAGTCCAGCGTCACCCTGACCTTCGAAAGCGGCATCGATCCCGACATCGCCCAGGTGCAGGTGCAGAACAAGCTGCAGCTGGCCACCCCCTTGCTGCCGCAGATCGTGCAGCAGCAGGGCGTGAGCGTGTCCAAGGCGAGCTCGTCGTTCCTGCAGGTCATCGGCTTCGTGTCCGAGGACGGCAGCATGAACGGCGCCGACATCGCCGACTACGTGGCCGCCAACCTGGTCGATCCGCTCGCCCGCGTCGACGGCGTCGGCAGCACCCAGCTGTTCGGCACCAAGTACGCGATGCGGATCTGGCTGGACCCGGACAAGCTCAACACCTACAAGCTGACCCCGACCGACGTGATCAACGCCCTGAAAGCGCAGAACGCGCAGGTTGCGGTCGGTCAGCTCGGCGGCACGCCGTCGGTGAAGGGCCAGCAGCTCAACGCGACCATCACCGCGCAGGACCGCCTGCAGACCGCCGAGCAGTTCCAGAGCATCGTGCTGCGTTCCAACAGCAGCGGCGCGGTGCTGAAGCTGCGCGACGTCGCCCGGGTCGAGCTGGGTCAGGAGGACTACAGCACCATCGCCCGCTTCAACGGCAAGCCGGCGACCGGTATCGCGATCTCGCTGGCGACCGGCGCCAACGCGCTGGCCACCGCGCAGGCGGTGCAGGCCGAGCTTGAGCAGCTCAAGCCCTCGTTCCCGAAGGGCCTCAAGGCGGTGACGCCGTTCGACACCACGCCGTTCGTGCGCGTGGCGATCGAGGAAGTGGTCAAAACCCTGCTCGAAGCGATCGTGCTGGTGTTCCTGGTGATGTACCTGTTCCTGCAGAACTTCCGCGCCACCCTGATCCCGACGATCGCGGTGCCGGTGGTGCTGCTGGGCACGTTCGGCCTGCTCGCATTGTTCGGCTATTCGGTCAACATGCTGACCATGTTCGCGGTGGTGCTGGCGATCGGCCTGTTGGTCGACGACGCCATCGTCGTGGTCGAGAACGTCGAACGCGTGATGAGCGAGGAAGGGCTGTCGCCGGTCGAAGCCACGCGCAAATCCATGGACCAGATCACCGGCGCGCTGGTCGGCATCGGCCTGGTGCTATCGGCGGTGTTCGTGCCGATGGCGTTCCTGGGCGGCGCGACCGGCGTCATCTACCGTCAGTTCTCGGTCACCATCGTTTCGGCGATGGGGCTGTCGGTGCTGGTCGCGATCGTGCTGACCCCGGCGCTGTGCGCGACCATGCTCAAGCAGATCGAGAAAGGCCACCACGCCTCCGACAAGGGCTTCTTCGGCTGGTTCAACAAGAAGTTCGACGCCGGCAATAGCAAGTACCAGGGCGTGGTGCGCGGCATCGTCACCCGCTCGGGCCGTTTCATGATGGTGTTCGCGGCGATGGCGGTGCTGATGGGCGTGCTGTTCTTCCGCCTGCCGTCCTCGTTCCTGCCGCAGGAGGACCAGGGCTTCCTGTTCACCATCGTGCAGGCGCCGGTTGGCGCGACCCAGGAGCGCACCGGCGAGGTGCTCAAGAAGGTCGAGGACCAGTTCCTGTCCGACAAGGCGGTGGATTCGCTGTTCACCGTGCAGGGCTTCAGCTTCGCCGGCAACGGCCAGAACGCGGGCATGGCGTTCTCGCAGCTCAAGCCGTGGGAAGAGCGCGAGGCCACCTGGGGCGACCGCTGGCGCTGGCTGACCAGCTTCGGCAAGACCCCGATGCCGGACAACAGCGTCAACGGCGTGGTCGGCCGCGCCATGGGCAGCTTCATGCAGATCAAGGACGCGTTCGTGTTCGCGCTGGCGCCGCCGGCGGTGTTCGAGCTGGGCAACTCCAACGGCTTCGTGTTCTACATGAAGGACAACGCAGGTCTGGGCCACGACGCCCTGGTCGCCGCGCGCAACCAGTTCCTCGGCATGGCCGGCAAGAGCGAACTCTTGCAGAACGTGCGTCCCAACGGTATGGAAGACACGCCGCAGTTCCGGGTCGATGTCGACAATCAGAAGGCCTCGGCGCTGGGTCTGAGCATCGCCGACATCAACTCGACCCTGCAGGCGGCCTGGGGCGGTCAGTACATCGACGATTTCGTCGATCGCGGCCGGGTCAAGCGCGTCTACATCCAGGCCGACGCGCCGTTCCGCATGGTGCCCAGCGATTTCAACCGTTGGTACGTGCGCAACGACAAGGGCGAGATGGTGCCGTTCTCGGCCTTCGCCACTACGCGCTGGGAATACGGTTCGCCGCGACTGGAGCGTTACAACGGCGTCTCGGCGCTGGAAATCAACGGCGAAGCCAAGCCGGGCGTGAGCTCGGGCCAGGCCATGGCCGAAGTGGAGAAGCTGGTGGCGCAGTTGCCGCAGGGCATCGGCCTGGAATGGACGGGACTGTCGTTCCAGGAACGCCAGGCCGGCGCGCAGACGCCGCTGCTATACACGCTGTCGTTGCTGATCGTGTTCCTGTGTCTGGCGGCGATGTACGAAAGCTGGGCGATCCCGACCTCGGTGCTGCTGATCGCGCCGATGGGCATCCTCGGCACCGTGCTGGCGACCTGGCTGCGCGGCATGGAGCGCGACGTCTACTTCCAGGTGGCGATGCTGACCACGGTGGGCCTGTCGAGCAAGAACGCGATCCTGATCGTCGAGTTCGCCAAGGAGAACCTCAAGAACGGCATGGACCTGATCGCGGCCACGCTGGCCGCGGTGCGCGACCGATTGCGCCCGATCATCATGACCTCGCTGGCCTTCGGCCTGGGCGTGTTGCCGCTGGCGCTGGCCTCCGGCGCGGGTTCCGGCGCGCAGCGTGCGATCGGCACCGGCGTGCTCGGCGGCATGGTCGTGGGTACCTTCCTGGGTATCTTCTTCGTCCCGTTGTTCTTCGTCGTGGTCGAGAAATTGTTCGTGAGGAAGAAGCGCGCGCCCGCTGCGCAGGCTTCGGCAGGAGTGCAGAACCATGAGTAAGTTGTCGATTCACGCCCTGGCGCTGGCGGTCGCGCTGGCGACCGCCGGCTGCGTCAGTCTGGCGCCGAAGCTGCCGGTCGCCGACGCGGCGATTCCGGGCGAATGGCCGTTGCCGCCGACCACCCAGGCCTTCGCTAGCGCCGCGCCGGCGGGCGAGGCCACCGAGACGGCATCGACCGTCGCGGTGGCCGATATCGGCTGGCGCGACTTCTTCGCCGACCAGAATCTGGAAACGCTGATCGGCCGCGCGCTGGACAACAACCGCGATCTGCGCGTGGCCGTGCTGAACGTCGAGAAGGCGCGCGCGCAGTACCGCATCCAGCGCGCCGACCGCGTCCCAGCGGTCGGCGCCAGCGCACAGCTGCAGCGCACCGGCGGCGATAACCAGGCGGTCGTCGACCAGTACACCGCCGGCGTGGGCATCACCAATTTCGAGCTGGACCTGTTCGGCCGCGTGCGCAATTTGAGCCAGTCGGCCCTGCAGCGTTACTTCGCCGAAGAAGAGGCGCGCCGCGGCGCGCAGCTGAGCCTGATCGCCGAGGTCGCCAACGCCTACCTGACCCTGGCGGCCGACCGCGAACTGTTGTCGGTGTCCGAAGCGACGCTGAAGAACCAGCAGTCTGCCTACGATCTGACCGTGAAGCGGCGCGAGCTGGGCGCGGTGTCGGGTCTGGAAGTGAGCCAGGCGCGTACCCAGGTCGAGCAGGCGCGCGCCGATGCGGCGCGTTACGCCGGGCAGGTGGCTCAGGACATCAATGCCCTGAACCTGTTGGTCGGCGAACCGGTCGATCCGGCCCTGCTACCGCAGCGCCTGACCGACGAAGTGAGCGGCATCGCGGCTCTGCCGTCCGGACTGCCGTCGGAGGTGCTGCTGCGCCGTCCCGACGTACTGCAGGCCGAACACACGCTGCGTGCGGCCAACGCCAACATCGGCGCCGCGCGTGCGGCGTTCTTCCCATCGATCAGCCTGACCGGCTTGTTCGGCAGCGCCAGCACCGAGCTGTCGGGCCTGTTCGATGCGAACACGCGGGCCTGGTCGGTCAATCCGGTGATCAACATCCCGATCTTCCAGGGCGGCAAGCTGCGCGCTGGGCTGGCGTCGGCGAAGGCCGATCAGCAGATCGCCTTGGCGCAGTACGAGAAGGCGATCCAGTCCGGTTTCCGCGATGTCGCCGATGCGCTGGCGCTGACCCGGACCCTGGCCGAGCAGCGTCAGGCCCAGGAAGCGCTGGTCGAGGCGGCAGCACGCGCCGACCAATTGTCGACCGCGCGCTACAAGGCCGGCCGCGACAGCTATCTCAACCAGCTCGACGCTCAGCGCACGCTGTACGGTGCGCAGCAGGGCCTGGTGACCACGCGCCTGAGCGAACAGGTCAATCGGGTCACGCTCTATAAGGTACTCGGAGGCGGCTGGAACGAGCGCAGCCCATGAGCACTGCCGACAACAAGCCCACCGCCAAGGCCGAGGCGCGCGCGCAGGCGCAGCGCGAGCGCATCCTGGTCGCCGCGCAGAAGTGCTTCGTCCTGCACGGCTTCCATGCCGCGAGCATGGCCAATATCGCCGAGACGGCCGGCATGAGCGCCGGCCTGATCTACCGCTACTTCAAGGCCAAGAACGACATCATCCTGGCCATCATCGAGCGTCAGCTCGAGGAGGCGCGAGCCGATATCGCGAAGCTGCATGCGAACAGCGACGTGGTCGAGGGCATCGCCGAGGTGTTTCGGCAATGGAAGGCGAACGATCCGGGCATCACCAACGCGGCCCTGTTCCTGGAGCTCACCGCCCAGGCCACGCGCGACGCCGAGATCGCCGCGGCCACGCACGCGTCCGACCAGGTGCTTCGCGCCGATCTGGTGGCCTGGTTCGCGCGCAGTTCCGAGCAGGGCGGCATGGGCGTGCCCGAGTCCGAAGTCGAGATGCGGGTGCTGATCGTGCAGTCGCTGATCGAAGGACTGGCGATTCGTTCGATCGCGCAACCGGACCTGAGCGTGGCTGAGGTCAAAGTGGCGCTGGAGCATATTCTGCCGGTTCTGCTGTCGCCCCGGGCCTGAGCGAGGGGCGCTGCGGCGCCGGAGAATTCGGAATGCAGGAGGCAGCCGCCATTGGGCGGCCGCCCTGCGTCGGCGATGCCGCGATTGGAACGTGCCGCCGTCCGACGCCGAGGATCGGTGCCGGACGTATCGCGACCTGGATGCCGAGCAGGGCGCGCCCAGGCAGCAGGCTCAGCGCTTCGTAGCTAAGACCCCGTCCAGCGCCAATTGCGCCTTGAACCCGGCCTTCTCCAAGCGCTTGGCCACTTCGCGGGGCACATCGCGGCCGCTGGTCAGCTTGTTCGGGCTGCCGGTGTAGTGGAACAGTCGGCCGCTGCGCTTGAGCACGCGTGCCAGATGGTCGTAGAAGGTCTGCGAATACAGTTCGCCGGCGATGCCGAAGCGCGGCGGGTCGTGGAGCAGGGCATCGATCGAGGCGTCGGCGATCTGCGCGATCGCTTTCGACACGTCGGCATGAGCGAGTTGCAAGCGGCCGCCGCTGCCGGGCGCGTCGGGGTCGGGCGACCAGGGGTTGAGCGTGCGCAGCCACAGCACATCTTCGTTCTTCTCGAACGACTGGATGCGGGCCGCGCCGGCCTCCAGGCAACACGCAGCGAAGTAGCCCAGGCCGCCGCAGGTGTCCAACACGATCTTGCCGCGCGGTTCGACCAACGCGACCTTGCGCTGCGCGTCCTCGATCGGCGATGTCTTCGCTGTGGGCAGCATCTTGATGCCGTCGATCTCGAAGGTGGGTGCGCCCCATTCGGTCGGCACCAGCTTGATCAGCGAGCCGGAGAAACGCGACACCGGCGCGAACTCCTCGCCGTCCCAGTGATAGATCGTGCGGTCCTTGAGCGCAGAAGGGTACGGATAGCGATGGCCGCGCCATTGCCATGCGTCCGTTTCCAGTCGTATCTCGTCGTTCGAACGCCCCAGGTCCAGCGAGCCGGTCCATGCATCCGCACCGGCCTCGCGCGCGCTGCGCAATGCGTCGGCGACGGGGCGGGTGAGCAGGGGGCCTGTGTAGTGCGGCACGGCGGGCGGTCTCGTGTGATGGTCGGGTGCGATGGCGCAACCTACGCATCGAACGCACTCAGAGCAAGCCTGGGAGGATGCGGCCTGAGTTAGGCATCGTACTCCGGCGTGCCAATGCCAGGTCGGGGCGTGCATGGAGGAGTCGCCCGGCGCGGCGCGGGGTACGGCCCGCGAGCGCGCCGCCGAGAGCGAGAACCGGGATCGCCGGCTGCTCTCGAAAGCCGGGTCGGGGGCCGCAACCTGTTCTCGGATGCCGTAGATGCCCGACGCCTAGTCGTCTCCGGCGCTCTCGGGGACGCGCGTATCGACGGCGATCCAGTTCGTCTCCCAGGTCCGGCCGCCGTCGTCGGAGAACGCCTGCTCGAAGCGCACCGAGTCGCGGCTGATGTCGGAAATGACGAAGCGCACCAGGACGGCACGGCCGTCGAGATCGTCCTGGCCGTAGAACTCGCCGCGACCGCCGCGGAAGCCGCCGTACAACGGATGCGAGAGCATGCCGCTCTTCACGCTGGCGTAGTTCAGATTCCACTGCTGCGTCTGCGGGTTGTACAGGCGCAGGCTGGTCCCGTGGATGCGCCCGGCGGGGCCCTCCACCCGCAGTTCGACCAGGTTGGCGCGTCCATCCAGCACGCCCCGCACGACGCTGGTGCCCGCGTACTCCACCCATTCCTTGGAGCCCGACAAGGGGCGCGCCAGCCGCCGCAACTGGGTGTTCCAGGTGCCGAATTCCCAGTCGAAGTCGTGCTCGCCGCCGGTGGGCGCCGCGTCGGTCGCGGCCTGCGGTACCTGTGCGGACGCGGTCATCGTCAGCAGCGCCAGCAAGCAGGCGCCGGCGAGCCACTGTCGCAAGATGTTTTGCATCGCTTCGTCCCGTTTCGCATGATGGGCCACAGATTGCGAGCGCGAGGCGGCCATGGACAAGAACGCACCTGCAGGTAACCGTGCCCGGCCCAGTCCGATCGACGGATGCCCACTGGCGGCGGCGTTCGCGGCCATAGGCGGCAAATGGAAGCTGACCATCCTGTACTGGCTGGCTCACGGCGAACTGCATTTCGCCGGCCTGACCCGCCGTGTCGCACCGATCTCGCACAAAGTGCTGACCCAGCAACTGCGCGAACTGGAGGCCGATGGCATCGTCGAGCGCACACCAACCGGCGCGGCACCGGCGCCGGTGATCTATCAGCTCAGCCCCTACGGCAGAACGCTGCTGCCGATCATCGAGAACGTGCGCCTGTGGGGCGAGGGGCATTTGCGGCGTACCTCGGCATCGCCCGCTCGCGAAGATGCAATGGGGTGTGGTGTTGCGATCCCGCATAGCGAGCAGTGAAGAGAACGATATTCGATCCCTTCGGAGCTCTAAGTTTTCAACGTCGGCCCATTTCGCTGTTGCTCCATCTGCGGTTCTTGCGGCGCCAGCGCCTGCTGTTTGTCGTGTTGGGCGATCCGTTGCAACGTTTCCTGGGCAGGCGGCGCGGGTTGAGAGACATCCACGACGGCGTGGTAACCGGGCGTAATGCCGGCGACGAGCAGGCGGTTGCCCGCTACGGCGGTGGCTCTGATTCGATCAGCGCTGTCGATGCCGGCCTGCTTGGCGGCCAATAGGGCGCTGGCTACTACGTCGTCAGAGACCTGCGCGGACACATCGCTGCGGATTTTCGCGAACATAGCTCGGTCCGATGGGGACAGTTGGCCGAGTTGTACGCCTCCACTCGGGTCGACGGCCGCTTGCGGGCCGGCGTGCTGGTTGACAGCCGGCGGCATTGCGGGCGGTAACGGCCGGTGATCAGGATGGTCGGGGTGCCCGGGGGCAGTAGATGGGATTGCGTTGCCTACGGGCGCGTGCTGTGGAACAGGCGCCATGCGCAGCGTGGCAGGGTCGATGTTGCCGGTTTGCGGTAGGCCGTGTGCTCGTTGGAAGTCCAGCAGTGCGCCTTGCATGGTCGGTCGGTAAACACCGTCCTGATCCAGCGGTGCGTTGCCGACGGCATGGTAGTCCTCGGCCGCCATGACTCGTTGCAGGTCCCGGATGCGCCCGCTCGATTGCCCGATGCGGAACGTGCCATCGTCGACGGTGGCTCTGGCCGTGTCGGGCCGCAACTCCACTTGCACCGGCAGTCGTCCGCTGTGCAGGTCGTCGATGTAATTTTCCAGTGCCTGCCGGTGACCGCTGTCCATTTCGATATGGACATGGACGCCGGCGCTCCTCGGTAAGCCGCGGTTGCTCTGGGTACCCAAGGACTGGCCATACTCGATCGTGTCGCCTTCGCGTACCGAGATCGGGTCTAGGTGACGAACGCGAGCGATCACTTCGCCGCCTTGACGGTCCATGATCTCCACCATGCCGCCGGTGTCGCGTATGCGGCTGATGTAGCCAGCGGTGGGCGAGGGGACGCTGACGGCGCGGTCGCTGACTCCGCGTGCGGGTGCAGGGTCCTCCAGGATGAAGTCCTTGACCATCAGCACTTGGTCTGGCCGCAGAGAGCCGTAGCGGTCGGTGCTCCGGTCAATGATCTCTTGAAATTCGCCGTCGATATAGGCGTAGGAACGATCGCCGCCGCGATAGCCTGGTTGCAGGTCCTCAGTGTCCTGGATGCTGTCATCGCGCATTCGCGCGTCGCGGTTCCATCGCGGATGGTGCGTGACCAAACTGTCCAGATCGGAGACCGGTTCGTTGGTTTGTCTGCCCCGCGGGCCGCGTGGCGGACCCAGCTGTTCTATGCGAAACGTTCTGGGCTCTTCAGGCACACCTTGCTCCGTTACTTGCACCTGACGTAGTCGAATTTCACGTTATCGCTCGCGATCGACAGAGTGTTGCCGGCCAAGGTGAAGGTGCTGCGTTCCTCGCCTTCGTACTCGCCGCTTCCCAGGTCGCTGGCCGTCACGATCCGCCACGAGAGCGGTCGTTGCGAGAGCTGTTCTATCCGTAGGGGCTTACTGGTGTTTTCATACTGACCCAGTATGTCGGCTTCGATCAGCAACAGGCTTTCGCTGTCGTAGTTGATGGGGGTCGGGCAACCGATGTCTTTGGGCATCCAGGCGCCGCGAAGGGCTGCAGGGTACTGGATGCTGTGCGAGTTGGAAGCGGAGGGCGTCGATTGCGTCGGGGCGACTGCGCACGAAGCGAGTCCTACGGCACATAGGAAGACTATGGAGCGCTTCACGGCGCGCGATGCGCGGAGCTTGAGCAGCAGGACGCTGACGCTGGCCATAGGAGTTCCGGGTTGGATGCCGATAGTGTTCGCGCAAGCCTACTCTTGGGTGCAGTCCTTGCGACGCCATGAGATCAGTCTAGCTGCATCCATGGACGATGCCAGCAACTAGCTCGTATGTCATGGCTCAAACCTGAGCGCGCTGGGCATCGTCTACTAGCGCAGGCACGATATTTGAGTAGTTAGATGAACAATTACGTGTGTTTCGTGATGTGCGCCGTGTGAGAACGGAGCAGAACTCTATTCGGATATTTTGGTGCCTCCGCACCGAGGCGGAGCGATACGACCGCTCCGCTCCGGCGCACCGACTTACATCTCCGGCATCGGCAAACACTCCATTACCTCGACCCCATCGCCGGGGAAGATCGCGAAGTGCGGGTGGTTCTCGAACAGCTTCGCGGCGGCTTCCTGCGACTCCGCCTTGACGACGGTGTAGGCGGCCAGGGCGTTGCGGGTGTCGGCGATGCCGTCGCTGGTGATGCGCTTGGTTTTGCCCAGCGGCGCGCCGTGATCGACGATGACCGCGGCGTGGGTCGTCGCCCATTGCTGCCAGGCCTGCATGCCGGCCTTCTCGCGCGCCTCGCGCGTGGCGGCGTCCAGGTTCTTCCAGGCGTCCATCGCTGCGGGGGAACCGGTAAAGATCGCTAGGAACTGCTTCATTGTTGTCTCCTGTGGGGGCATCACGGAATAGGCGAGCATTGGCCCGCCATGCGTGACAAGGATCCGCCGGTAATCGTGCGGAAGTTGGTAAGACCGTCGGTGGTGGAAGAGCCGACGGTGGTACGAGGACGTCGACGGCGGGCTGGGGCCCACCCTTCGCCGCGTTTACTTGTCGCCTTCTTTCTTCATGCCCTTCAGCAGCGCCACGATCGCCATCGAATGACCGTGGCCCAGGTCGAAGTCCTGCTTCAGCCAGGCGATCACGTCGCCGGGCTTGATCCCGGGCAACAGGCCTTTGGGGCCGGCCAGACCCTTCTTGGCGGCCAGGGTGCGGAAGTCGGCCGGGGTCTTGCCGGTCTTGGTCTGGATGTTGTCGAGATAGGCTTGGAACGACATGCGGGCGGCTCCTGATGAGTGGGCGAGCGCCTGGCGCCGGAGGGGGCGGTGCGGGGCTCTTACCAGGACGACGAACGGGGGCGGGCGAAATCGACAAGCCGGTACGAATAAATATGCGGTCGGGTGAGTTCCCCGTCTGTGCCCGTCCCGGCCGTCCGGCGACGGGGCGGTCTCTTGCGTCCAGGCGCCACGAACAGGGCAGGCCGGGTGATGGCGGGCCAGGTCCGTGCGAGCGCGACGAGGGGTTTTAACGCGGTGTTAAAGTGTGGCCCCTCCTGTCACGCAGCCCAGAGCGAACGCCACGATGACCGTCCCAGCCTTCTACCCGATCGGCACCCCCGGACAGCCCTGGGGCGCGGCGGAAGTCGCCGAATGGCGTTCGCGGCAGCTCCGCCATCGCAGCTACGAGGCCGACGTGGTCGGCAAGATCGATGCGCTGCGCGCGCAGTTCGACGTGGTCGAATACGGCCGACTGGACTACGCCCCGGACAGCTATCCGCTGTTCGCGATCAAGAGCCGCGACTGGCGCGACGATCTGCCGACCATGCTGGTGACCGGCGGCGTCCACGGCTACGAAACCAGCGGCGTGCACGGCGCGCTGCAGTTCGTCGAACTTCATGCCGCGGGCTACGCCGGCCGCGCCAACCTGCTGGTCGCGCCCTGCGTCAGCCCCTGGGCCTACGAGCGCATTCATCGCTGGAACCCGGACGCGATCGACCCGAACCGCTCGTTCCGCGAGGACAGCCCGGCCCAGGAATCGGCCGCGTTGTTGTGCCTGGTCGCACCGGTCGGTGCCAGCGTGCGGATGCACATCGACCTGCACGAAACCACCGACAGCGATGAGTCCGAGTTCCGGCCGGCATTGGCCGCACGCGACGGCAAGCCCTACGAGCCCGGCGAAATCCCCGACGGCTTCTATCTGGTCGACGACGCCGAACAGCCGCAGCCCGAGTTCCAGCAGGCGGTGATCGCCGCGGTGGCGATGGTCACCCACATCGCGCCAGCCGATGCCAAAGGCGAGATCATCGGCTCGCCCGTGGTCGCACCGGGCGTCATCAACTACCCCTTGCGCCCGCTGGGCCTGTGCGCCGGCATCACCGACGCGACCTACCGCACCACCACCGAGGTCTACCCCGACAGCCCGCGCGCCACGCCGGCGCAGTGCAACGCGGCGCAAGCGGCGGCGGTGTGCGCGGCGATCGATTTCGCGCTGCAATCCGCCTAGGACGCGCCCTCGGATCGGGCACCGATCATCCAGCAGGCAGCGGTGAAACGAACTTCCGCGCCATGGACGAAAGGCTCGAAGGCCGCGCGGACGGTAGCGATCACCTGTTCGCGGGTTGCGTCGTCCGCCGTCTGCAGGCTCATTCCGACCGGACCGAGCCGGCTGAGGTAGGGAATCAAATCCGGCTCGGGTAGGGAGCAGGACACATCGATCGGTCGGATATCGATCTCGCTCCAGCCACTGTCCTGCAGGATGGCCTGCACTCGTTGCGGGTCCGCGAAGGCGAACTGTCCGGGAGCGCCGGGCTGTCGGCTCGGCAGATTGGGCAGCAGCGGCGCCGCGGCATGCTCGGCGGTCGTCATGAACGGGTTCTCCGCCGCAGCGCGCCAGGCGATGAGTCGGAGCTCGGCTCCCGGCTTTGCGGCGCGGCGCAGGTTCGCGAAGGCCGCGACCGGGTCGCTGAAGAACATGACGCCGAAGCGCGAAAGGATCAGGTCGAAACTCTGCGGCTCGAAGGCATGCGTTTGCGCGTCGGCGAGTACGTAGCGCGCCGACGCGTGCCGTTGTTCGGCGCGAGCCCGAGCGGCCGCGATCATCGGCTCCGAAATATCGACGCCGACACAGCGGCCTGGCTCGCCCAGTCGTTGCGAGGCTGCGAGGGTGATGGCGCCTGCGCCGCAGCCGATATCGAGTACCTGGCGTGCGGTACCGAACGGAATCGCCTCGAGCAGCAGGTCCTGAAATGGCTGGAATAGCCGGTCGAGCATGGCCTGAGCCTCGACCCAGGCACGCCCGGCGGAGCCGTTCCAAAGGGCCGCCTGGGCGTCGTCTGTCTGCGGTTTCGTATTCATGCGGTCTGCCTTGGCATTGCCTTCAAGTGGCGGAAGCCGCATCGTGCAACTTCAAGTCGACTTGAGGTCAAGAGAATGAGCGAGCTGGATATCGCGCAGGTCGTGCAGCGGTCCGGGGTACCCGCCTCGACCCTGCGTTACTACGAGGAGAAGGGGCTGATCGCTTCGATCGGCAGGCGCGGCCTGCGCCGTCAGTTCGATTCCGGCGTGCTGGAGCGGCTGGCGCTGATCGCGCTGGGACGCGCCGCCGGCTTTTCGCTGGACGAGATGGCGCTGATGTTCGCGCCGGACGGCCAGCCTCGTATCGACCGTCAGAAGCTCAGGACCAGGGCCGAGGAGATCGACCGGACCATTCGCCGCTTGAGCAGCCTGCGCGACGGCCTGCGGCATGCGGCCGCATGCCGTGCGCCCAGCCATATGGAATGCCCGAGCTTCCGCCGGATTCTCCGCGCGGCCGCATCCGGCGTTGTCGGATCGAGACCTGGGGCGCGCTCGTAGCGCCGCACCGCCGAAGCCGAGCCCGCCCGTTCACGCGGGCACGGCAACCGCAACCGCTAGCGATTCACCGACGGGCCGTTCACGCCCACGTAGCCGTTCGCGCAACCGGTGGTGCAGGTGGTCGCCAGCATGTTGTAGACGATGCGGCCGGCGTTGCTCTTGGAGCGGAAATGGCCGACGCCGCTGCTGGTGTCGCCGCCGCCCGCGTTGTAAGGGCTGCCGTCGCTCCAGTCCCAATCGTAGGCGTAGGCGCTGCTGCCGACGCCGATGTCCACCTGTGCCTTGACGTTGCTGGCCGCGTTGAACAACGCGCCGCTGCTGCAACCGCCGGAGTAACTGGTAGTGAAGCAGTGCACCTGATCGTAGAGGCCGGCGGTGATGGTGTAGAACGAAATCGCGCTGAGCAGGGTCGGCATCGCCCGCAGGCTGTTGCTGCCGCTGCCGGTCCAGCGGTTATAGCCGTAGTAGACCGCGCCGCTGCTCGGGTACAGGCCGAAGGTGTAGTAGTCGTACGGGAAGACGTAGGCCTCGGCGTTGCAGGTGGGCGCGTACGGCGACTGGTAGCCGGTGCTCAGGCAGGTCTGCAGGCCGCGCAAACCGCCGGCGATGTTGACGAAGCGGCGCACGCTGCCCTGGTAGCCGTAGTAGCGCAGCATCGCCAGCGTCATCGACGAGCCCAGCGAGTGCGCGACCACGTCGACCTGACTGCGGCCGGTGTAGAGCTTCACTTTGTCGATGAAGGTCTTGAGGATCTGGTACTTGGCCGGCTCGTGGTAGTTGTACTGCGGCGTGGCGCGTTCGTCGGCGTCCAGGTAGGTCACGCCGAACAGTTCGCAGTCGTTATAGCCGCGGGCCTTGAGCTCGTCGTAGATCGAGTTGGCCGGCGTGGTGTAGCCGGCGACGGGCGATGGCGGCATGTCGAAGCTGATCGCGCTGTCGCCGTTGCCCGACACGAACACCACCGGCGTGCGCGTGGCGGTGCAACTGCCGCCGCCGAAACCGCCGCTGCCGACGCCGGGGCTGAAGCCGCCCGCGTACTGGCTGGCGGCACCCTGGCAGGTGTAGCCGTTGTTGCTGCCGCAATCCAGGGCCTGCGCGGTCGTGGGCGCCAACAGAGCCGCGCCGCCCAGCAGCGGCAGCAGGACCGTCATCGCCAGGCTTGAAACGCGGATACCGGAAGAAACGAACTTCAGCGTGCTGCGGAACATGAGGGCCCTCCCCAGGGTGTCAGTTCGACCACAACGAAAGCCGGATCGGACGATGGTGGACCGGCGGGATGGGCTTGGGTATTGCACCTATGGGCGATGCCCGCGTCCGGTCCGGTCGGCCGGCTGCCGCGTTCACAGGGCAATTGAACGGGCGTTGGTAGGGGGAGGAGCAATTCGCGCTCCGATGTCCTCATGCCGACGGAGCGCAGCAAGATGCCGACCCCTGCCAAGAAGAACGATGAAGCCCAGCTCGAGGACTATCTGAAGTCCCTGGGCCTGAAGAACCAGATCAAGGCTATCAGGGCGTACGGCATCGACTCTCTGGAGTTTCTGAAGGCGGTCTGCGCCAATCCGGCCGAGCGCAAGGCACTGGCCAAGCAGATCCGCGGCGACGCACCGGACGGGCCGGCGCGCATCGCCGCCGGCATCGTGGAGAAGCTCACCGCCAAGCAGGTGCAGGCGCGCATCGACCAGTTGGCGAGCGAGACAGACGAGCCCGGAAGCGCTGGCTTCGACAAGAAGAAACAGCAACTGGCCGAAGCGATCGAAGCGGTCGAGAAGTTGCGCAAGGAAACCGCCGAGGCGGCCGCCGCCGACCGCGAGGCCGCGACCAAGCAAGCGCAGGCGCAACTCGACCGTATCCTGGCCAAGGTCAGCGCCAAGGACTTGTTGAAGGGCGGCGACGCCAGCTTCGCGACCATCGCCAGTGCGACAGCACTGATGGAACGCATCCAGGACGGGCTGCAGAGCAAGATCGCCGACAGCCTCAATAGTTATCTGGACCAGCGCCCGCGCAGCACCGCCGAGCTGCTGGAGGAGAACCAACTGCTGCGCGGCTACTGCGCCACCGCCGCCGGTCTGGTGCGCGCCAGCGGTTCCAACCTGCTCGACATGGCCGCGCTGCTCGGCAAGCCGGCACCGATCCAGACCCAGGATTTCGAATTCAGCAGCGAGGCGGCCTATAGCGAGGCCTCGCAGCAGTTCGAGACCTCCGCCAGTTCCTACGCCACCGCCACCAGCGCGCGCGGTGCGATGTTCCTCGGCTCGGGCATCGGCGCGGCCAGCCTGATGGTGCAGTACGCCAACGCCGGCCAGCGTCAGAAGGACGAAACCGCGATGAAGCGGTCGCAAAAGGCGACCAAGCTGCGCGTGCATTACCAATGGGCGCCACAGGCGACCCTGACCCTGCCCAGCAACCGCTTCGCCCTGAGCGAGGACGCCCTGGATGCCCTGCGCGCGATCGAGGCCGCGCAGCCTGAGCAGCGGCAAGCGGCCGCGGCCGAGTTCCTGCGCGGCTTCGGCAGCCATGTGTTCTGCACTGCGGCCCTGGGCGGCTGGTACAAGCACGTGGCCAAGGCCAGCTGCAGCTCCGTCGAGCAGATGAAGACCCTGGACGAAGCCCTGTCCACCGCCACCAACTGGGCGGTATCGGCTTCGGCGTCCTACATCGGCCTGACCGGCGCGGGCTCGGTGTCGACCGCGCATGCCGGCGGCGTCAGCGCCGCGCGCGCGACCTCGACCGCGATGTCGTGCATGGTCAAGGATCAGCAGGTGTCGGTGGCCACCAGCGTGTTCGGCGGGCTGCCGGAGCTGCCCAGCGATCTGTGGCTGACCAGCGTCAAGGCCAATGCGCATTGGCAGGTGATCGACCGCAGCGACGAACAGCCGGTATGGAAGATCGTGGGCCTGCTGCCGACAAAGGCGCTGGGGTTCGATCGCAAGGTCATGGCCGAATTGCTGGAGCGGGCCTGGGTCAACGAAGTGTTCATCCCGTCGATCGCCGATGCGAAGGTGCGCGAGGCGCTGCGGCCCAAAGCGCCGGCGACGGCCGCCGCCCTGACCGAGGCGCTGTTGGCGCTGACCCGGCCGCCGACGATGCGGTTGGCCGTGTTCCAGCGCCGCTGGGACCAGGCCCAGCAGCATTTCAGCGCCGAGGTCGCACTGCCGAAGGGGTACAAGATCCTATCCGGCGGCGTGTCGGGAGTCACCCAAAGACTGGGCAACTTCGTCGTCGCCAGCTACCCGCAAGTCAGCGGAAAAGGGCGCGACGAACGCTGGAGCTGGTGCACGCGCATGAAGGACATCAAGTTCGCCTCCCCGATTTGCCACGCCATCACGATCGTCGCACTGCACGATCCCGACGATGTCTGGGACGTGCAGATCTTCGTCAAGGAGGCCACCGGCCATCGCAGCCTTCACGAGATCGCGCTGCAGCCGCCGAGCGACTATCTGCTGACCGGCTGCGGCGGCGAGGTGGGCGTGTTCGCCGGCGTGGCGCTGAAGGCCTGCGGCTTCGCCCAGCTGGACGGCAAGCCTCCGGCGGCGTTCGAGCGTCAATGCCAGGTAGTGGTGCGTACCGCGGACTTGATCACGCCGTTCCCGCACGCGGCCAAGGCCTACGCGATCGGCATCCGCGCGCGTGCGGGCACCCCGCTCGAAGCGGAGTATCAGTATCACCGCTTCGGCGCTTCCAGCAACCACGATCACACCGTCACCCACGCCCTGCATCCGGGCGGCGACGAGAGCAAGCGCAGCGTGATGATCGGCGGCGGCGCCTGCCTGACCGATGCCGACATGCACCACTGCCTGACCGGTTCGCGCCCGGTCGTGGCCGATGCCTGGCGTGGCGGCGCCGCCCAGGTCTACGGCTGGCTGGCGACCAGCAAAGACCACGAGATCAGGCAGACCAGCGCGATGACCATGTACACGCTGGGGCTGTCGAACGTCGAGATCGTATGGGAGGAGGAGCCCGCTACGGGCTGAGGGTTCCGGAGGCGGTGCGACTGGTATCGCGCTGACGCAGATCCATGCTTCGGCGCGATCCTCGCGTAGCGGTTCGGCATTCGTGATCGCCGTGTATTCAGATACCATGCGGCGATCTCGGGGGGATGCCATGGTTCGATACGCCTTGTGCTTGCTGCTGTGCGTTGCCGGTTCGGCATCGGCGCAGGACACCTCGGTCACCGACACGAAGGCGCTCGTCGGCGAGTACGCGGCGGCGGTGCAGAAGGCCGTGGTCGGCCGCTGGAACCGGCCGGAGTCGGTAGCGCTGGGCGCACGCTGCCGGCTGCTGGTGCAGCAGATCCCCGGCGGAACGGTGGTGTCGGTGGAGACGCTGCCCGATTGCGAATACGACGAGGCCGGCAAGCGCTCGATCATGGCTGCGGTGCTGAAGGCGCAGCCGCTGCCTTACCAGGGTTACGAGGCGGTGTTCCATCGCCGCCTGAACCTGACGTTCGTGGCCCGGGATTCTACGCCGGCCAAGTAGCCGCGGTTTTCGTCCGTAGCCGCACGGTCGGCGGCATCGGCGCATCCGCCGTATCCCTGTCGGCGTCTGCTCATGTTCGTTGAGCTTGGAAGCTGCGGCGTAATGCAGGCCAGTTCTATCGCGGGTCGCCCCGCGCGGCTTCCACGCGAGACCAAATGTCCGCAGTGCCGCTTTCCCAGACGTCATCCAGCAATGTCCGGAGCGCAGGATTGCGTTGGGCTTCCAGTTCGATACGGTCGATGAACTGTGAGCCGGCGTGGTGGATCAGGTCTTCGAGCGGGCCGGCGGCTAGTCCGCTGAGCGTCCGTTCCGGCGGCTGCCGAGCAAGTATCGCCAAAATTGCGTCCCAGTGGTTTTCCCAGTTCGAGTCGTCCATGAACTGCTCTGCCGCCCACCAGAAAGGATGCCCGTCGGTCGGCAACGTGCTGTCCAACTGGAAAGCGATGTACGTCGCAGCCCAGACATCGATCTCTTCAGCCGACAGGCGCCTGCCGTTCACCGGTCTGTCCTTTCGTCGTCGGCAGCGCGCCACCGTGCATTCTCGTCCTCGGGTTCCGGCGCTACGACGTTGAGGCTGTGCCGCAGCGAGGTCGGCCAGTCGCATAGGTACTTGTGCGCCAGGCCGCGCATGTAGTGGTAGAGCGCCGCTTCGGGCTCGCGCTGCAGCAGCACTTCGAACAGCGTCGAGGCTTGCTGTAGCAGGCGCTGATTGAAGGCCTCGTAGGCGCGTTCGTGCAGGGCCTCGGTGTCCAGGGTTTCGAGGGATGCGGGCATGTCGGATGCGGCGACGATGGGTGTGCGATCGGGCCAGTATCGCAGGGCCGGTGCTGTCGCGTCCGGCTTGCGACGCCTGCCGGAAGCGAGTATTCCTGCTCGCGCAGCCGGATGGGTGCCGTGCGCTGAAGGCGCGCGCTCGAAGGAACGGGATAGCAGGGGGGCGAGTATGAGTGGACTCAAGCCGGTCAGCCGGCGCCGCAGCGACGCGCTGGCGCAAGCGGATTGGAAAACCGTCGAATCGCTGCTGGCCGAGTACTACCGGGGACAGGGCTATGCGGTCGACCATGTCGGTACCGCCGGCACCGGCGCCCGATTCGATGGTGGCATCGACCTGAAGCTGCACCGCGACGGCGCCTATATCGTCGTCCAGTGCAAGCATTGGAACGCCATGCAGGTCACTCACAATGCAGTGCACGAGCTGCTCGGCATCATGGTCAATGAAGGCGCTACCGGCGCCATCCTGGTGACCAGCGGCGAGTTCACCCGTGCTGCCAAGGAGGCCGCCGTGCGTCAGGGGCACGTGCATCTGATCGACGGCGACGAGCTCCGGCCGATGTTGGCGCCGATCATCGAAGCCGCCGGTATCGCGGCGTTGAGCGCCGCGATACCGACGCGATCGTCCGGCGGCTGGGGCGGCGATCCGGTTGCTGCGCTGTCCGGCCCGCCTTCCTCGCAGTTGCCGCTGCGCGTGCGCGGCAGGCAGAGGCCGCACCAGGGCAATGCCGGTTGGTGGATCGCCGCTCTGATCGGCACAATCGTTTTCGTGCTGCTGGTTCGCGCTTTGTTGGGCCGCACGGCGTGGAGTGCGGGTTCAGGCCCGACGCCCGAGGCGCCTGCGGTCGAAGCCGAGGTGCCGACTGATCCGGTGAGGGAATCTGCGCCTGTGACGGTGGAATGGCCAGCCGAGGTGCCCACGCAAACAGCCCCGGCCACGAGAACGCCAACGCCGACAGAACAGCGCGAGGCGCAGCGTAAGGCCGACGAGGCGATGAAAGTAATAGAGGCGACGACGCCCGAGATGTAAGAACGTAGTCCGTCCACCGCTCGCACGAGCTCACTCATCACAAGGAAGGATGCCGTGAACCTGAATGCCAGTATCGCCACCCAGCCCACTCTCGACGATAGCCTGACCATCGCCCTGGCAGTGGCCTCCAAGGCCGCTTACGACTACTACAGCGGCACGCCCTTCACCTCGCCGCAGGGTTACGACCAGATCGATGCCTGGACCGGCTGGGACGCGTTCCTGTTCACCGGGTCGGAGGAGAAGTACGGCCTGGTGTTCCAGTCGATCGCCGACCCGGGCACTTACATCTTCGCCTTCCGCGGCACCGATTCGGACATGGACGCGTACGAGGACGTGCATTTCCTTACTACCGACTTCGTCCCCAGCAGCGGCAGCATCACTCCCATTCCGCGTGTGGCCTCGGGTTTCTACGGCATCTACGACGGCAAGGGCGACAGCATGACTCAGTCGATGCGCGAGCAGTTGTTCGCGCTGATCGGCCAGTACCAGCCGCAGCAGGTCTACGTCACCGGCCACAGCCTGGGCGCGGCGCTGAGCCAGCTGTTCTCGCTGGATCTGGCGATCAGCCAGCCGCTGGCTTCGACCAATATCAACTTCTCCAGCCCGATGGTCGGCACCGGCAGCTGGCAGGTCGCCTACGCCGACACCATCGCCGACGAGGCCAGCATCCGCGTCTACAACTATTGGGACTACGTGCCTTCGCTGCCGCCGTCGGACCTGGGTTACATCGCGGTGGGCAGCGGCTTCCGCACGGCGTTCTACGTTCAGGACGAGTGGTTCCCGCACGAGCTCTCGCGCCATTCCATCGTGAATCTGACCACCGTGTTGAGCAACGCGTTGCCGCTGAGCCCGCAGGAGTGGGCCGGTACCTTCTCGGACTACGTCGAACCGTCGTGGACGATGGTCAGCACGGTGCCGCCGTCCGGGCCCGACGTGCGCTGGGCGGATCGGATCAGCGGTTACATGGCGTTCGAGCGCAGCTTGCGGGTCGCCTGATGCGGTAGGGCCTTCGGCATCGTCGGCCGCTTGCGGCAACAAGAAAGGCGGCCCTGAGGCCGCCTTTCTTGCTTCCGGTCCGGCGGGGGAGCGGTCGGGACGATTACGGCAGCGGCGTTCCCTGGTCGGAGATCGCCAGCCACTTGCCGCGATCGTAGGTGTAGGTGACGCCGGTCAGCGCGCGCGAGCGGAAGCCGATGCGCGGGATCTCGTACACGGTTTCGTAGAGGATGTAGGCCGAGCTGCAGCCGTCGACCACGCGATGGCGCTCGGTCCAGCTCCACTTGGCTTCGCGGTTGGCGAAGTGGCTGGCGAAAGTCGCCATGATCGCGTCGATGCCGATGCGGGTGGCGCCGCTGCCGAACACGGTGATCGCGCGTTCGTCGTGCACGGCGCGGAAGGTCTCGGCGTCGTAGTCGCGGAAGGATTCCATGTCCATGCGCTGGGCGATCTCGAACTGGCGCGCGCACAGGCGGGTCAGGAAGTTGTCCTTCCAGTCCATGCCGACGTGGTGGGCATCGCCTGCGACGGCGGCGGTGGTCGAGCTCAGGGCGATCAAGGTGGCGGCGCTCAGGGCGAGCGTGCGGATGGGATGGGAATGGCGGGTCTTCATCGTCGGTACCTCCATGTGGGTGGGCACGGCGGACCTTAGGCCGCCGGCGCGCCGGCTTGGAGTGCCAATTCGTGTGCAATGGAGAGGGCCAATCGTCGCGGCGGCGTCGCTGTGGCCGGTGAGCCGGCCGTTATGCGATCCGGTTGCGACGCGGGAGATCAGGCCGGTGGGCGTTCGGTGGCGATCAACAGCACGCGGCTGTCCTCGGACAGCGCGTGGGCGGTACGTAGCGCGGAGTTTGCGGCGCAACGCAGCAGGCCGGCGACGCCGGCCGCACCGGAAGGAGTGGTTTCCGGGCCATCGGCGTCGCGCAGCGCGCCTGTTGCGGCGCGCAGTTGCGCTTCGTCCACGACGATCGACGCGGCTCCGTAGCGTTTGAGGATCGCCACGGCCGGCGCCGAGGCCAGCCCGCACGACAGCATCTCCGCCGCGGTATGCAGGTCGCCCGGTACACGCAACGGCCTGCCTTCGGACAAGGCCAGCGCCACGCAGGCGGCATTCGCCGGTTCGACGACGAGCAGGTGGCCCGGCCCGGGCAGTCGCTCGTGCAGGCCTTCGGCGACCGCTGCGGCGAGGCCGCCGACGCCGGCTTGGACGAAGGCATGGCTGATCCGGCCGTCGCCGTGTTCGTTCAATTGCTCGTGCAGTTCGTGCAACAACAGACCGTAGCCGGCCATCACGTCGGCGACGACCGGGTCGTCGGGCTCGTCGCTGGTGTCGGCGATCAGCAAACCATCGCCGCGCAACGCCGCGGCGGCGGCCGCGTCGACCGCGTCGTCGTAGGTGCCGTAGATGCGCACGACCTCGGCACCCAGGCGGGCGATGCGGCGCGCGCGGGCGGCGTCGACTTCGCTGGGCAGATAGATCGACGCGGATGCGCCGGCACGCGCGGCCGCGGCGGCGACGGCCAGGCCGTGGTTGCCGTCGCTGGCGCAGACCAGGCTGAGCGAGCGGACCTGGTGGCGGCGGTCTTCGAGCTCGCGCAGCGAGTCCGCGCCGATCGCGCGAGCCAGTGCGCGCAGGCCGGCATACAGGCCGCCCAAGGCTTTGAAATTACCCAGTGGGCGGTCGCCTTCGCACTTCACCAGCACCTGGGCGACGCCGGCGCGGCGTGCGAGTGCGGGCAGGGCGATCAGCGGAGTGGGGCGGTAGTCGTCCCAGAGATCGGCGATGTTCCAATGCGGGGTGCGGGCGTCGGTGTTCATGCCGACAGTCTGCCGTGCCGGCGCGCGGCGTGGCCGCGTTGTGGCGGCGCGGACGCGGGAAAAACCCGCGATGGCGCCGGCCGATGCGGAAATCCGTCGCGGCGCCGGTGCGTCACTCGTCTCCGTCCAACGGAATAGGAATCGTCAAACCGCGCTTGACCACACCCAGCGCGACATTGGTGGTGAAGCGTTTGACGTTGGGGTTGTCGCCGACCAGGCGTGCCATCAATGCATCGTAGGTTTCGGTGTCGGGCGCGGTGATGATCAGGACGAAGTCGGCTTCGCCGGTGACGTAGAAGGCCTGCTGCACGTGCTCCTGCGCGGCCAGCCATTGCCGCAGCTGGGCCAGCAGCTCGGGCCGTTCGCGTTCGACCTGCAAGGACACCACGAAGAAGGTCGGGCGGCCGACCTTCCTCGGATCGACCACGGCCGCATCGCGCACGATCACGCCCTGCTCGCGCAGGCGGCGCAGCCGGCGTTGCACCGCCGACGGCGACAGGAACACTTGCTCGGCCAATTGCTCGGCGGTCTGGCCGGCGTCTTCCTGGACCAGGTTCAGCAGTTGGCGGTCGAATCGGTCTAGCGGCATACGGGCTCCGGAACGGGGCGACAACGCGGAAAAAAAGCGCACGGCCCTATGGATTCGCGGCCAAACCGCGCGGATGCGCTCCTAGGATGCTAGCTCCAAATCGCAGGCCCCGCCCATGGATTTCCCCGAACTGCAGAATTTCATCGCCCGTCGCTGGCAGGACGACCTGCTGCCGGTGCTGACCGAGTACATCGCCATCCCCTGTCAGTCGCCGGCGTTCGAGCCCGACTGGGTCGAGCGTGGCCACATGCAGCGCGCGGTCGCGCTGACGACGGACTGGGCGCGTGCGCGCCTGGCCGAGGTGCCCGGCGCCCAGGTCGAAGTGGTGACCTTGCCGGGGCGCACGCCGCTGATCTACATCGATGTTCCCGGCGAGGGCGGCGCGCCCGTGCTGGTCTATGGGCACCTCGACAAGCAACCGCCGATGGACGGCTGGAGTCACGGCCGCGATGCCTGGACGCCGTCGCTGGAAGGCGAGCGCCTCTATGGTCGCGGCGGCGCCGACGACGGCTACGCGATCTTCGCCGCGATCCTGGCGCTGCAGGCTTTGCGTGCGCAAGGGCTGAAGCATCCGCGCTGCAGCATCCTGATCGAGGCCTGCGAGGAATCCGGCAGCGGCGACCTGCCGCACTACATCGAGCACCTGGCCGATCGCATCGGCGTGCCCGCAGTGGTGATCGCGCTGGACGCCGGCTGCGGCAACTACGAGCAACTGTGGCTGACCACGTCGCTGCGTGGCCAAGTCGCCGGCACTCTGAGCGTGCGCGTGCTGGAGGAGGGCGTGCATTCGGGCGATGCGTCCGGGGTGGTGGCGTCGTCGTTCCGGATCGCGCGGCATCTGCTGTCGCGCTTGGAAAACCCGGGCAGCGGCGAGATCGCACCCGAGTTCCATGTCGGCATTCCGGAATCGCGCCGTGAGCAGGCGCAAGCCGCGGCGACCGCGCTCGGCGCCGGACTGCATGCGCAGCTGCCGCTGACGGCGGGCCTGCGTCCGGTCGTCGAGGATCCCGCCGAGCTGCTGCTCAACCGCGCTTGGCGACCGCAGCTGGCGATCACCGGCTTGGACGGTATGCCGGGCGTGGCCGACGCGGCCGCGGTAATGCAGCCTTCGACACACCTGAAACTCAGTCTGCGCCTGCCGCCGACGCTGGATGCCGACGCGGCGGCGGTGCGGCTCAAGGCCCTGCTCGAAGACGATCCTCCGTACCGCAGCGAAGTCGTGTTCCGCATCGACATGGTGTCCAAGGGTTGGCACGCGCCGGCGACGGCGCCGTGGCTGGCGGAGAGTCTGGAGCGCGCCTCGCAGTTGGCTTTCGGTGCCTCCGGCGCGTTGATCGGCGGTGGTGGCGGGATACCGTTCCTGGCGATGCTGGGCGAGCGTTACCCGGACGCGCAGTTCGTGGTGACCGGCGTACTCGGGCCGCAATCGAACGCGCACGGTCCCAACGAGTTCCTGCACCTGCCGACCGCGCAGCGGATCACGGCGGTGGTGGCGAGTCTGCTGCACGATGCGCAGGCCGCGACGGCCGCGGTCGCTCAGGAAAGTGCGAGCACAGCCGCGGCACCCGCCGTCGCATGATCGAGTCCTTTCGATCCGGTACGCGACCCACTTCAAGGTTCGTCTGCCAAGACTAGATCGAACCCTCGACGAACCGAATCCGACTTCTCACCCCACCTTCGCAGACTGCACCCATGAAGCTCCTCTACCAAACCCATTCCCCCTATGCCCGCAAGGTCCTGGTGTTCGCGTACGAGGCCGGCATCGCCGACCGCATCGAAGTCGTGCACCACGAAACCAGCCCGACGCTGCGCAACCCGGAAGTGTTCGCCGCCAATCCGCTGGGCAAGGTGCCGGTGCTGCTGCGGCCGGGCCTGCCGGCCTTGTTCGATTCAGACCTGATCTGCGCCTACCTCGACACGCTGCACGACGGCCCGCGGCTGATTCCCGCCGAGGGCGAGGCGCGCTGGCAGGCGCTGCGCGTGCAGGCGATCGCGCAGGGTCTGGCGCAGGCCGGGATCGCGGTGCGCTGGGAAACCGTGCGTCGCCCCGAGGCATTGCGTTATCCGGCGCTGCGCGAGGGCTACACCGACAAGCTGATCG
The DNA here is from genome assembly GCA_946480055.1 of uncultured Lysobacter sp. The sequence continues at coordinate 31,884 of CAMLID010000011.1, forward strand.
CCAGCTACGACTGGCTGGAAAGCGAACTCGACACCGAAGGCCCGATCGACGTCGGTCATATCGCGCTGGCGACCGCCCTGAGCTGGCTGGAGTTTCGCGAGCTGCCGAGTTTCCGTCGCCAGCGTCCGCGCCTGAGCGCCTGGCTGGATGCGTTCGAAACGCGGCCGTCGATGCAGGCCACGCCGCTGTCGGGCGAGACCCAGGACTGAGCGCGGCGGGCGGGCAGGGCGGTCGCATGGCGCCGCCCTGCGCCGGGGCTACTGTTCCAGCAGCAGGTACTCGCCCTTCTGACCATAGCGCTTGGCGTTCGCGTCCACGCGCGCGCATAGGGCCTGGCCGCAGCGGCTCAGGGCGCCGGACTTGGTCGCGCGCAGGATGTCGCTGGCGAACTCGGCGCGCTTGACCTCGCGCCCGCTCTGCCAGATCAGGTAACCGGCGCCGCTGGCGGCGAGCACGGCGCCCAGGCCCAGGCCGATCAGGCCGGTCCAGATCAGCGACTTCTGCTCGCGCTTGAGCTCTTGGCGCTGCTCGTCCAATTGCTGCAAGGTCTTCTCGGCATTGCGCGAGACCTCGCGCAGCGCCGCGGCGGTCTGCTGCAGTTGCTGGCCGTACTGCGCCGACGCGGTGCCCACGCCTTGTTCGATCGCGTCGCGGGTCTGCGCGCCGACCGTGCTGACCAGATCGCGGGTCAGCAGTTGCGCGTTGGTCTCCCAGATTTCGGCGGTCTGGCGTAATTCGGTGGCGCTTTGGGTGAAGCGGTCGGTGGCCTTTTCGCAGACCACCTCGAACATCTTGGCGACGCCCATCAACTGGACGGCGAACAACTCCAGATCCTGTTTCTCCATCGTGCGCGTACTCTCGTCCTGCTGTCAGAGCCGCGGCGTCATGCGGCGTTCGGGGCCGTCGTGGCCGGTAGGCGGCAACGTCGGCGGGGTGGGTTCGGCCGGCGGTTCCTGCTGGCGTTCGCTCGCTGTGGTGCTTGCTTGGTTCTGGGCTTGGCTCTGGGTTTGGTTCTGTGCTTGGGCCTGTGCCTGCTCGCCGCCGCGACGCTGCAGCGACTGGCCCTGCTCCGACGCGAGGAAGCTGCCGCCCACGGCGCGCGCGCTGTCGACGTCGCCGTTCACCGCGGCCTGGCCCAGTCGCTGGAACATCGCGTGGGTGTCCTCGGCGGCGATCGGGGTCGGGCCGGTGTCGAGGCGCGGTTCCGGCGACGGCCGTTCCGGCGGCACCGGTTCGATCGCGACCGGGCGATGCGGGAAGCTGGCGTTCATGGCTTCGTCGCGCGGTTCGTTGTTATGCGCATCGGGTGCGCGCTTGTCCGGTGTCAACTGGGTCATGCGGTCGCGCTGGCCGTCCTTGTCGAAGTCGGAGGTGCGGTAGAACCACTGATGCTCTTCGGAGCGATGGACTACGTTCATTTCCGGCGCCGACGGCAGCGGACGCTTGTCCAGGAACGGCTGGTCGCTGAGCGAGTTGAGGTAGTCGACCATCAGGTTGCCGCTGCGCACCGACAGGCCGTTGAGCGCATAACTGCCGCCGATGTCGCTGTGCGCGCCGCCGACGGTGACGTTGAGGAAGCGGCCGTCCTCGCTGGCGCCCGGGTCCAGAATGCTGGTGGACTTGAACAGGTTGCGGCGCTCGTCCTCGGCGGTGATCTGGAAGCCCGACAACACCGACGGCGGCTGGCGGCGGTCGTGCTTGCGCGGCTCGCCGGTGCCGACCGGGTCGAACAGGGCCACTGCCTGCGGCACCTGGTGCGCGGGCACCAGCGGCTCGCCCGTGTAGCGCACGTCTTTGAGGTTGCCGAACAGGTCGCGATCTTCCACGCGTCCCTTCGGATCCTGGATGCCGCGTTCGTCGACCAGACGGGTGAAACCTGCGGCCTGCTCGGCGCCGCGGCTGAAGCCGACGCTGACCACGCGGATCTGCGCGTCCGGGTCTTCGGCCAGCCACTTCTTGCTCTGCGCGGTGAAGCGCGAGTACATCTCTTCGACCCGGTCCTCGTAGGAGTTGCCGGTCATGCCGTCCCAGCCGCGCTTGAGCGCGCCGTCCTGGGTGCCCGGGCCTTCGACGTAGTCCACGCGGATATTGGACAGGCCACGACTGTTGGCCGCCGCGGTCTGGCGCACCACATCGGCGATGTTGGTGTGGTTGACCGGCGCGTCCTTGAGCATGCTGTTGCCGGTGCCGTCGAAGGCCGCGATGAACAAGCGCTCGTGCGGGTTCGAGCCGTGCACCAGCACCGGCGTGGACAGCCGCGACAGCGCCTCGCTGGCTTGGTCGAAGCTGGCCAGGTCGTGGGCGTCGGCGGCGTAGGTACTGACGCCGTCCGGGCCTTTCTTCTTCTTGTCGTCCGTCATCGCACTACTCCTTTAGTACGTATGGCTGAACACCAGGACCGGATCGTTGCGGAAGTCGCTGTGCTTGTTGCCCGGGATCTGCAGCTCGCGGGTGTGGACCATGGCGCGCATGTAGACGTTGACGGTGCGGTCGTTGACCTCGAGCAGGATCTCCGGGTCCTCGGCGATCACGCCCGAGCCGGCGAGTTCGGCGCTGGGCACGTTGTGGCGGATCACGCGGTCCTCGAACAGGTCGGGGATGTCGATCTGCGCTTCGTGGGCGCTGCCGTCCTTGGAACGCCAGCTCACCTGCGCCGGGCCGGGGAAGTTGCGGATCGCGGCCCAGGGCGCGGCGATGTGTTTACGGTAGTCGGTGCCCAGGGTGGCCGAGGACGGTGTCTTGGCGTCGTCGCTATCGCGCAGGGCGTACTCGCCGTTGTAGAGCACGGTGCAGCCGAAGGTGTCGTAGGCGGCGGCGCCGAAGTCGTGCTGCGCGAAGGTCAGCGGCCGGCTGGCGTCGGTCTTGTTGGGCGCGACGTAGGCTGGTTGGGTGGACATGGCGGGTTGGCATCCTGTTGCGAATAGGACAGAAAGCGCGAGCGCCCGGGCCAGAACGGCCAGGCGCGGACGAAGGACGGAAGGGCGGGTCTTGCGGCGAGAGGCGGGGAAGGGCGTGGCGCGGTCCGCATCGGGACCGTTACGTCGGCTGCGTGGGCCGGTGTCGCCGCACGGTCGGGAGCTGGCGCCCCGGCCCGGTACTGAATCCATGTTTCCCCCTCCCTTGGAGACCGTCGCCGCGGTCCATCGCCGGCATGAGTGTCGGCCGATGGTAGCGCAGCGGCGCGGCGGACACACGCCGGCGTATCGTGAGGGGAGACGCAGGTCCGCTTGCGGAGACGCTATGAAGCCCGCACCGGCCGGGCTTGCCCGACCCGCGGTCGCGCGGCGCTCATGTGCGCTCGGCTATGCTGTCGGTCCCTCTCCACCACACCCGGAGGCAGCCATGGCTACCGGTTGGGCAGGCGACGGCGCCGTACAGGACCAGATCGACGCCACCGTCAAGGACGCGATCAAGCGCGCCCGCAGTCAATTGCCGCAGGGCCCCGGTCTGGAGCACTGCGAAGAATGCGACACCGAGATTCCCGAGGCCCGGCGTAAAGCCGTGCCCGGCGTGCGCTTGTGCGTGAGCTGCCAGGAAGCGCACGACCAGGAGCAGGGCGCCAGCGGCTACAACCGCCGCGGCAGCAAGGACAGCCAGCTGCGCTGAGCGCGGCTGTTTCGCCCCGATGCGGGCGCCGTCTCCTCGCGCCGCCGAACCCCGGCCTTCGGCACATACGCGCCTGTCGGCTCGGCCCTATGATCCGGCCACCATCCGCGCACGTGGGAGTTCCGGCATGTCGTCCAGCCTCAATCACGCCTCGCGTTCGCCCGCTTGGGCGCAGGTACTGCTCGGCGGCCTGCTGGTGGCTCTGGGCGATATGTGTTTCGCCGCGACCCTGTGGTTCGGCTGGAACGGCGCCGGCATGGAGCGCTTGTTCCAGACCATCGCCGTCGGTGTGCTCGGCCCGACCAGTTTCGACGGCGGAATGCAGTCGGCGGCACTCGGCGTGGCGCTGCACGTGTTCATGGCGACGATGTTTGTACTGATCTACACCGTGATCGCGCGCCGCTATACCGGCCTGCTGGCGCGGCCGCTGGGCTACGGTATTCCCTACGGCGTGGTGCTGTATCTGGTGATGAATTTCGCGGTGCTGCCGCTGTCGCGGGTCAACGCCTCGCCTTCGTTCAATCACCTGGACTGGATCGCCTGGAGCGTGCTCGCGCACATGGCCTTCGGCGTGATCTGCGTGGTGTTCGCGCGGCGCGCATTGCGCCGCTGATGCACCGAACCGATTCGTCGCAGCGCCACGGGACGCCCGAGGCGATGTTTGGCGTGTTTGGGTCATTCGGGCCGCCGACGCTTCGAGCCCGGCAGCGTCGAAGCCGCTGCGATCTGCCGCTGGGTGGCGCCGGAGCGAGTTTGCCCCTTACCATCGACGATGCCCCCGTGGAGCTGCTCACGCATGAACCCGCCCCGTCATCCAGGCGCACGCAGCGCCAGCCGCCGTCGCGCCGCGCGGTCCTCGCGTCACGCCGAAGCACGCGCCTTGCGGCTGATGCCCGGCGAACTGGCCTGGTACGTCACCGGTCGTTTCTATCTGGCCGACGACAACACGCTGGCCGACTACGGCTACTTCCTGCACCTGTCCGGTATCGACAACGACCTGTTCAACGGCGAGCGCGGCGAGAGCACCGCGCATTTCACCTTTGCCGCGCGCCCGTTCACCGCGCGCAGCGCGAGCAACGGCGCCTTGCAATTGGGGCTGGACCCGATCGGCGAGTTTTCGCTGTACCTGCAGCGCGAGCCGGCCGGGAACTTCGACGATCCCGATTCGTTCGCGCAGGGCGAATGCATCGCCACCCTGCGCCGCACCGGCATGGTCGTGGGCACCACGGTCGAGCAGGGCATCACCACGCCGACGCCGGTGGTGGCGACCAACGTGTTCTCGGCGCGGCTGCTGGAAAGCCGGCCGTTCGAGTTCGGCGGGCGCCGTTATGACCTGGCGCAAGTGCTGGGCGCGGGCGTGACCCAGTTCGGCACCGCCGCAGGTACGCCCGCGACCACGCCTGCCGGTTACCAACTGGCGGTGCCGTTCACCGGCTCGGCTTTGGCGCTGGGTGCGAAGTAGCAGCCGGCGGTCAAGCCCCTGTGGTCCGATCCACTCGGGCAACTACTACGGTTGGAGCAGGTCGGCTCGGCATACGGCCACGATCAGGTTCGAGGCCCTCCACCGCTGACGCATGTCGCCCTCAGCGCCGCATCTGCTCGGCGGCGCAGTGCGGGCAGGCTTCGGCCTGCGCGTAGTGACGCAGGGCTACGTGCAGGGCTTCGGACGCATGCACGAACTCGCCCAGGTGGATCCGGTATAGCGGCAGGCGCGGGCAACCCAGTGCATGCACTTCGTAAGCACCGTTGGCCAGCGGCGTGCGGTTGAGGTAGTAGCTGGGCATGGGGGCGTCCCGCGTTCGCGACCTCTTACTGTGCGGCGCGCGCGTCTCGCAGCTTGAGACGATGCACCGCAGGAATCGGATATCTCTGCGTGGCTCCACGCCGCACTCTTCCCGTACCGCCGCGCCTGCGGCCCCTCCGGGAAAATCTCCATGACCGCAAGACTGCAAGACAAGATCGCCCTCGTCACCGGTGCCAGTTCCGGTATCGGTCGCGCTACTGCGCTGTGCTTCGCCCGCGAAGGCGCGAAAGTCGTGGTGGCCGCGCGCCGCGGCGACCTGCTAGATGCCCTGGTCGCCGAGATCGCCGCGGCCGGCGGCGAGGCCACGGCGCTGGCCGGCGACGTGCGCGACGAAGCCTACGCCCAGGCATTGGTCGCCTGCGCCCAGCAGCGCTACGGCGGCCTCGACATCGCCTTCAACAACGCCGGCGTGCTCGGCGCGCAGTCGCCGACGACGGAGCTGTCGCTCCAGCAATGGCAGGACGTGCTCGACACCAACCTCACCGGCGCCTTCCTCGGCGCCAAGCACCAGTTGCCGGCGCTGCTGGCGCGCGGCGGCGGCTCGCTGATCTTCACGTCCTCCTTCGTCGGCGACACCGCCGCGTTCCCGGGCGTGGCCGGCTACGCGGCCAGCAAGGCCGGTCTGCTCGGCCTGAGCCGCTCGATCGCGGTCGAGTTCGGCGCCCGCGGCATCCGCAGCAACGCGCTGCTGCCCGGCGCCACCGATACGCCGGCCTACCGCGAATTCGGCAACAGCGAGGAAGCGCGGAACTTCATCGCCAGCCTGTACGCGCTCAAGCGTGTGGCCACGCCGGAGGAGATCGCGCAGGCGGCGCTGTTCCTGGCCTCGGACGCATCGTCGTTCGTGACCGGCAGTGCGTTGGCGGTGGAAGGCGGGGTGTCGGTCAACCGCACTTGAGTGAACGCGGGCTGGGGCGACTTGGGTCGCCCCGGCCCGTCGTGGCGAGTTCAGTCGCCGCCACCGCCGTCGCCACCGCCACAATCTCCGCCGCCGCTGTCGCTGCCACCGTCGTTGTCGCCGGTACCGCAATCGCGGTTGTCGTCGCTGCCGTTGCTGGAGGTGTTCCAGTCGGCGCTGCCGGCGTTGGCGTTCCAGTCGTTGCTGCTGGTGCCGGTGGTCCAACTGCTGCCGCTGTCGTAAGCCGAACCGGTGTCGGTCGTGAGCCAGCTCCGGCGGTTGGCGGTCGCGAGCACGGCGCCGGCGATCAGCAGCAAGGCGCCGATGATCCAATGGCTCTGCATCGCCAGCACAATGCCGACCACGACCAGGATCAGTCCCATGAGCTTGTGCAGCATCGGTGCCTTCCTTCCGACAAGGCGCGGGAGGTAGGCGCCGCGGTTGGGCGCATTGTCTACGGCTTTTCGGTCACGGCCAGTACCGTCCGGCGGGATGTCCGCGGCCAACCGTCGGGCTGGCGCGGGTAGGCCGGTGCCTTCGCAACGCGGGCGCGTCGTCTATCGATCGCCTGGGCCGTCACCCGCGAGAGGGGCGGCGAGGGCCGCCGCCTGCGACGGGCGCTCCCGCCACGATGGGGACACCTCGCCGCCGATGCCGAAACGACTCGGCGCGACATCGCTACGACGTATAGGCAAGACCGATGCGGCGTTCTATGCTGATCGCCGCGGACGCAGCCGGTTGCAGCGACGGCGCCCGCGAATCCCCCAATCCCTCCCTCTGTCGCGCGCGGCCGGTCGCTGCGCGCAGCGACGCTATTCGAGCCCTTCAAGCCCCATGAGTCGTCTGCCTGGTCTGGATCTGCTGCGCGCCATCGCCATCGTCTGGGTGATGCTGTTCCATTCCTATCTGGTCGGCGGCATGGGCGAGTTCTGGCAAACCGGCATAACGCACGGCTGGATGGGCGTGGACCTGTTCTTCGTGCTCAGCGGCTACCTGATCGGCGGCCAGCTGCTCAAGCCTTTGAGCCAGGGCCTGCCGCTGCGGCCCGGCGACTTCTACCTGCGCCGCGCATTCCGCGTGCTGCCGGCATTCCTGGCGGTGCTGACCCTGTACTTCACCGTGCCCGGCTTCCGCGAAGCCGAGGGCATCCAGCCGCTGTGGCAGTTCCTGACCTTCACCCTGAACCTGTTGATCGACTACCAGCACAACAAGGCCTTCTCGCACGCCTGGTCGCTGTGCGTGGAGGAGCACTTCTACCTGGTGTTCCCGTGGCTGGCCTGGTGGATGACGCGGCGTCCGTCGCCGGCCAAGTTCATCGGCGTGTGCGTGGCAGTCGTGGTCATGGGACTGGCCTTGCGCGGCTACGTCTGGGTGTACGAAATGGCCCCGGTGCGCGATCTGGACGACGTCGAACGCAGTTTCGGCCGACGCTTCGTCGAAGACATCTATTACCCGACCTGGATGCGCCTGGACGGCCTGCTGTTCGGCGTGGTCCTGGCGACGATCCAGGTCTACCGGCCGCAGCTGTGGGCGCGGTTGCAGGATCGCGCTAACGCGTTGCTGATCGCCGGCCTGGCGATCGTGGCCGTCGCCATCTTCCTGTTCCAGGAGCGCACAGCGCTGCTGCCGACCGTGATCGGCTACCCGCTGCTGTCGTTTGGCCTCGCCCTGCTGGTGGCCGCCGGCGCCAGCACCCGCAGCTGGCTCGGCCGCTGGCGCGTACCGGGCGCGGGCTGGATCGCGGTGGCTTCGTACAGCCTGTACCTGATCCATAAGCCGGTGTTCCGTTTGGTCGAAACGGCATTCGGGGCGCAGTTGGAAGGGCGCGGTGTGGTGGCGTTCGCGGTCTATGCCGTGGCCACGCTCGCGGCCGGGGCGCTGCTGCATTACGCGATCGAGCGGCCGTTCCTGAAATTGCGGGATCGCTGGGCGAAGCGAGTACGGTCCAACACCGATGCGCTGGCCGTAGGCGGTTAGACCGAGGGCAGCCGGCTTTGGCTAGGGTTTGCTCAGAATCGGCGATGTCTCGTCTCTGTCGTGATCGCCTGCTGCGCGATCGCGATGTCTATTCGTGTTTCAAAGTCGCAATACTCCGCGCACACGCCGCCGCCCGATCGACCAGCAATTCGCGTTCGCGCGCATTGCGGGTGAGCGAGGCGGCGCGTTTGAACTCGGCGTGGGCTTCCTGGTAGCGGCCGAGCTTGGCGAGGAAGTCGCCGCGCACGCTGGGCAGCAGGTGGTAGCTCTTCATCGACGGTTCGTCGAGCAGGGTGTCGGCCAGTTCCAGGCCGGCGGCGGGGCCGAAGGCCATGGCCAGGGCGACGGCGCGGTTGAGTTCGACCACCGGCGAGGGCGCGAGTTGGGCCAGGGCGTCGTAGAGGGCGGCGATGCGGGCCCAGTCGGTTTCGTCGGCGGTGCGGGCGCGGGCGTGGCAGGCGGCGATTGCGGCTTGCAGGGCATAGGGACCGCGGGCGCCGCCGAGTTTTTCGGCGCGTTCCAAGGCGGTCAGGCCGCGGCGGATCAGGACCTGGTCCCAGCGCGCGCGGTCCTGGTCCAGCAGCAGGACGGGGGTGCCGGTGGCGTCGACGCGGGCGCGCGAGCGTGAGGCCTGGATCTCCATCAGCGCGGCCAGGCCGTGCACTTCGGGTTCGCGCGGCACCAGTTCGGCGACGATGCGGCCCAGGCGCAGGGCTTCCTCGCATAGGGCCGGGCGCATCCAGTCGTCGCCGGCGGTGGCCGAATAGCCTTCGTTGAAGATCAGGTAGATCACCGCCAGCACCGAGGCCAGGCGTTCGGCGAGTTCGTCGCCGCGCGGCACTTCGAACGGCACCCGCGCTTCGGCCAGGGTGCGTTTGGCGCGGACGATCCGTTGCGCCACGGTCGGTTCTGGGACCAGGAAGGCGCGTGCGATCTCGTCGGTGGTCAGGCCGCCGAGCAGGCGCAGGGTCAGGGCGACGCGCGCTTCGGTCGACAGCACCGGGTGGCAGGCGGTGAACACCAAGCGCAGCAGGTCGTCGCCGATGTCGTCGTCGATGGCCGCTTCGAACGCGGCCTCGGCGTCGTCCTGCCAGTCTTCGAGTTCGTAGCCCAGCTCCTCGTATTTGCGCTGCTGCAGCTTGCTGCGGCGCAGACGGTCGATGGCGCGGTGCTTGGCGGTGGCCATCAGCCAGGCGCCCGGGTTGTCGGGCACGCCGGTGTCGGGCCAGCGTTCCAGCGCGGCGACCAGGGCGTCCTGGGCCAGTTCCTCGGCCAAGCCGACGTCGCGCACCATGCGCGCCAGGCCGGCGATCAGGCGCGGCGATTCGATACGCCAGACGGCATCGATGGCGCGATGGGTGTCGGTGGTCATCGGATGCGGTCGGTCGTCCAGAGTGGGAAGGGGCGGGCTACTTTTCGGACTGGACCTTGAGCGCGGCCAGGCCGGTCTCGAAGTCGCGCCCGATCATACGGTCCATGTCGAAGAAAACGCCCATGAGTTTGGTCATGTACGCGCTGGGGCCCTGCATCGACCAGATCACACGGGTGCCGTCGGACTGGGCGAGGGCGGCGAACTCGGCGATGTTGCGGCTGACGAAGGGCTTGCTGAAATCGAGCTGGATGGTGGTGCGGTCGGGGCGGGTGTCGGTGATCTCCATGCGTCCGGCACCGGCCTTGCCCTGGCCCTGCCAGGCGTAGGTGGCGCCGACGCCGCAGGGGGCGCCGCCGATCTCGCGCCGCATGTCCGGTTCGAGCTTTTCGTAGGGCGACCAGTCGCGCCAGCGGTGGAAATCGTTGACGTGGGCGAGGATGGTTTCGGCCGGGGCCTGGATCAGCAGGCTGCGTTCGATGTGCAGGGTGTCGGGACGGGTCGCGGCGTAGAGCAGTACGGCGACGACCAGCAGGGCGAGCAAGGACAGAAGGATGGCGAGCATGTGGGTGGGGTCCGATCAGTCGCGTTGGCCGATGTCGTTCTGCATCTTGCGGAAGCCGGATGCGGCTTCCTGGACGTCGGCGGGGAAGTCGTCGAATTCCTGCACCTGGCGGATTTCGATGACCTCGTTTTCCGAGGCCGGGCAGCGCGAGGCCCAGGCGATCGCTTCGTCCCGGGATGGGACGTCGATCATCCAGTAACCACCCAGCACTTCCTTGGTTTCGCTGAAGGGGCCGTCGGTGACCTTGGGCTTGCCGCCGGCGAACGACACGCGCGCGCCCATCGACGGCGGGTGCAGGCCGTCCAGCGCGATCAGCACGCCGGCCTGCTGCAGGGCTTCGTTGTATTTCATCATCGCCGCGACGCGGTCGGCGGGCGGCAACGTGCCGGGTTCGGCCTGTTCGTAGCCGTGGGGAATCATCAGCATCATGAAGCGCATGGCGGGTCTCCGATGGTGGTGCGAAGATGGGGGCGGTGGCGCAAGGCGCGCCGCGTGCCGGCGGCTGAGCTGCCGTCCGCAACTGGGGATGGCGCGCGGCGGCGCCGACTACGATCGCCGCGCCCGAGTGGCTGCGGCGTGAGCGCGGGAACGCAGCTCCCGCGCAGCCGGGCAGGTCGCGCTCAGGCGGCCTTTTCGAAGTTGATCAGCCACGGCACGCCGTAGGCGTCGGTCACGCAGCCGAAGCGCTCGGCCCAGAACGTCTGCTGCAGCGGCATGGTGACCTGGCCGCCTTCGGACAGGCCCTGGAAGATGCGCTCGGCATCGGCGGCGGAATCGACGTTGAGCGAGATCGACATGCCCTTGACGCCCTGATAGGGGTAGTGGGTGCCGGCGTCGGAGGCCATCAGCACCCAGTCCTTGGCGGCCAGGCGGACGTGCATGACCTTGTTCTTTTCTGCATCCGACAAGGAGTCGCAGCTGCCGTCGGGAGCTTCGCCGTAGCGCAGCAGCAGTTCGATCTTGCCGCCGAGCAGTTCGGCGTAACGCTGGAACGCGGCTTCGGCGTTGCCGTCGTAGGTGAGGTAGGGGGCGAGGTACATGGGTGACTCCTGTTTTGGGGGAGGGGCTAGGCGCAGTTGATGTCGCCGTCGACGATGCGGTGCAGTTCGCTCACGCCGTCGCCGGCGATGTCGAGGAAACGCTTGGAGTACTCGACTGCAGCCTCGAAGGACTCGACCTCGATCAGGGCGTAGCCGGCGATCACTTCCTTGGCCTCGGCGTAGGGGCCGTCGGTGACGGTGATCTTTCCGCCGCTCAGGCCGATGCGGGCGCCGCCCTGGGCGAGCAAGCCGCCGGTGTGCAGCAGGCTGCCGTCGCTGAAACCCTGCTGGATCAGCTCGCCCATGCGCTGCTGTTTGTCGGGACCGAAGTCGGCGGGCTTGCTGGTGTCGGGCGTGTAGATGGACAGGAACTTCATCGGTGACTCCGTGACGACGATGGGGAAGGCGGATGGTTTCGGCGGACTGTGCGAATACGACGAACGGCGGCGCGCTCGATCGACATGGATAGCGAAACTATTTCGCGAAGGCGCTCAATGCCTGGCGGCCTGGGCGCGCAGGCGCTGTTCCTGTTCGCGCAGTTCCGGGGTGAGTTCGGCGCCGAAATCCTCGGCCTCGAATACCTGGCGGATCTCGATTTCCGCCTCGCCGCCGGTGGGGTTGGGGCAACGCTTCACCCACTCGATCGCCTCTTCCTTGGACTTGACCTGGATCAGCCAGAAGCCGCCGATCAGTTGCTTGGCCTCCGGGAAAGGACCGTCGACGACGCTGCGGCGCTGGCCGGAAAAACGCACGCGCGCGCCCTTCGAAGAGGGATGCAGGCCTTCGCCGGCCAGCAGCACGCCGGCCTTGACCAGTTCCTCGTTGTACTTGCCCATCGCGGTCAGCAGCTCTTCGCTGGGCATTTGCCCGGCTTCGGCGTCGTCGTCGGATTTGACTATCAGCATGAATCGCATGGCCCTGTCTCCTGGTTGGGTGGGGAGCGCCGGTCGCGGTGTGCGGCGTCGGTGCGGCGCTCTTACTCAGGGCGACGAAGGCAGGGGCACGGAATCGACACGGCCCACGAAATTTTTTTGCGACGATTGCGGTTGCCGGGCGAGACGACACGGTGCTAGCGTTTCGGCCCCCGCCCCGGATCGAAGGAACGTCGCAATGAAGTCGCTCAAGTATTTGATCCCGATAGCATTTATCGCCAGCGCATCGGCCGTGGCCGCGCCGACGACCTACGAGATCGACCCCAACCACACCTATCCCAGCTTCGAGGCCTCGCACATGGGCGTCTCGGTCTGGCGCGGCAAATTCAACTCGTCCAGCGGCAAGGTCGTGCTCGACAAGGCCAAGGGCACCGGCACGGTCGAGGTGGTGGTCGACACCGCCAGCATCGACTACGGTCACGACAAGATGAACGAGCACGCGCGCGGCGACACCCTGTTCGACGTCGCCAAGTACCCGACCGCGACCTACAAGGGCAAGCTCGAAGGCTTCGTCGACGGCGCGCCGACCAAGGTCGTCGGCGAGCTCACCCTGCACGGCGTGACCAAGCCGCTGGAACTGAAGATCAATTCCTTCAAGTGCATCCCGCATCCGATGCTCAAGCGCGAGCTGTGCGGCGCCGACGCCAGCGCCAGCTTCCAGCGCGACGCGTTCGGTATCGACGCCGGCAAGGACTGGGGTTTCAGTATGGACGTGACCCTGCGCATCCAGGTCGAGGCGGTCGCGCAGGCCAAGTGAGCCGGTCGCAGGTCCGGCTCGGATCGCACTACGAGCGACATCAACTGGAGGGAGCGGCAGGCCGCCGCGGCTTGGACTCCCTGAGGACAAGGCCATGAACAACGAACCGCAAGCCGAGCATCGCTGGTTGCAACGATTGCTCGGCGAATGGGTGGGCGAGGGTGAGATGCCCGGAGCGCCCGGCGAAGCGCCGGCCACCTGGCGATCGCAGCAGACGGTGCGCAAGATCGGCGAGCTGTGGATCCAGTGCGAGGCGCGCAGCGAATCGCCGGAGGCGTCGATCATGCAGATCACCTTGGGCTACGACCCGGACAAGGGCCGCTACGTCGGCGCCTTCGCCGGCAGCATGATGTCCACCTTGTGGGTCTACGAGGGTTCGGTCGGCGCCGACGGGCGCACGCTCACCCTCGACACCCGCGGTCCGGATTTCGATAGCGGCCGGACCCGCGACTTCCAGGACATCATCGAGCTGGTCGACGACGACCACCACGAACTGCGCTCGCGCATGCTGGGCGAGGACGGGCAGTGGCAGCCGGTGATGTCGGTGCGCTACCGGCGCAAGAAATAGCCGGGGTCGCCGCGGTCGCGACCGGAGTCGCGATCGCGGCACTTGCGGCGCCCGGGAGCGGACGGCACTGTCGTTTTTTTCCGCAGGGGAACCAGGCATGTCGCGTTCGCTATCGGGTGTCAGCATGGTTGCGGCGACGGCCGCGTTGTTGTCGGGCGCGGCGGTGGCTGCCCCGGCGCCGGACGAGGCCGCGTTCCGGGCCCTGTACCGCGAACTGGTCGAGATCAACACCACCCGCTCGGTCGGCAGTTGCACGCGCGCGGCGCAGGCGATGCAGGCGCGGTTGCTCGCGGCCGGCTTGCCGGCGCAGGACCTGCGCATCCTCGCGCCCGCCGACCGCCCGCAGGACGGTGCCCTGATCGCGGTGCTGCGCGGCCGCGATTCCAAGCTCAAGCCGTTGTTGCTGCTGGCCCACATCGACGTGGTCGAGGCGCGGCGCGAGGACTGGCAGCGCGACCCGTTCACCCTGGTCGAGGAAGACGGCTGGTTCTATGCGCGCGGCGCCAGCGACGACAAAGCCATGGCGGCGATCTTCACCGACAATTTGGTGCGCTACCGCCAGGCCGGCTACGTGCCGCGGCGCGACATCAAGCTGGCCCTGACCTGCGGCGAGGAATCGCCGGACGTGTTCAACAGCGTGAAGTGGCTGATGGAGACCCAGCCCGAGACGTTGGCGGCCGCGTTCGTGCTCAACGAAGGCGCCGGCGGCGAACTGCGCGACGGCAAGCCGCTGGCGCTGCAGGTGCAGGCCGGCGAGAAGGTCTATCAGGACTTCGAACTCAGCGCGAGCGACGTCGGCGGGCACAGCTCGCGACCGACCCGCGACAATCCGATCACCCATCTGGCCGCCGGTCTGCAGCGGCTGTGCGCCCACCAGTTCCCGATCGCACTGAACCCGGCCACGCGCGGTTACTTCGAAGCGCAGGCGCGGCTGTCGGCGCCGGCGATCGCCGCCGACATGCGCGCGGTGCTGGCCGATCCAGCCGACGAGGCCGCGGCCGATCGCCTGTGGACGATCAACCCAGGCTGGAACAGCACGCTGCGCACCACCTGCGTGGTGACCCAGATCGAGGGCGGCCATGCGTCCAACGCGCTGCCGCAGCAGGTGCGTGCCAACGTCAACTGCCGGATCCTGCCGGGCGTGCCGGTCGAGGAGGTGCGCAAGACCATCGTGCGCGTGCTCGCCGACGAACGCATCAAGGTGACGCCGCGCGGCGAGCCCGGCATGGCGACCTTGGTGCCGCCGCTGTCGCCGAAGATCCTCGGCCCGGTGCGCGAGGTCGCCGACACGATCTGGCCCGGCGTCGCGATCGTGCCGACCATGTCCACCGGCGCCACCGACGGCCGATTCCTCAATGCCGCCGGCATCCCCACCTACGGCCTGTCGGGCTTGTTCCACGATGCCGAGGGCAGCCGTGCGCACGGCCTCAACGAGCGCATCCGGGTCAAGTCGCTGCTGGACGGACGGCGTTTCCTGTACGAGATCGTGCGCCGCTACGCCGACGCCGCGGATTGAGCACCGGCCGGCGTGTGGGGCTGCGATGCGGGCGCGCTACGCCCGCACATCCATCAGGGGGTAACGATATGGAGATCCTGCTGCACACCGACGAACTCGGCGACGGCGTGACCGTCGCCAACGCGACCGCGGACGACATCGCCGACACGGTCGCGCAGACCTCGCACCTGGGGCGGGTGCACTACATCGTCTACGACGAGAGTAGCTTCCGTGTGGTCGCCGGCAGCGAGCCGGGGTCGATGCAGAAAATCGCCCAGTCGGATGTGCCGGACAATATGCTCGCCTTGCTGTCGGCGTTGCGGGCTTTGCGCGGCTGACGCAGCCATCGGGCGTCGGTCGGCGGCGCCCGATGGGCGATAATGACCGTCCCCACTGAGCGAGGTGCAGCATGATCCAGCGCTACGAAGTCGGTCCGCGCATGTCGGAAATGGCGGTGCACAACGGTACGGTCTACCTGGCCGGGCAGATCGCCGACGACGAACACGCCGATATCGGCGGGCAGACCCAGCAGGTGCTGGCCGCGATCGACGCCTTGCTGGCGCAGGCCGGCAGCGACAAGTCGCGGATCCTGCGCGCGCAGATCTACTTGGCCGATATCGCCGATTTCGCGGGCATGAACGCGGTCTGGGACCAGTGGGTGGTGGCCGGCCGCACGCCGCCGCGCGCGACCGTGCAGGCGGCGCTGGCGAATCCGAACTGGAAGATCGAGATCGTGGTGACCGCCGCGGTCTGAGTCCCACGACGCGGCGATGCGGCTCAGCCGCCGTCGCCGCGCTGGCCGGCGACGGCCGCGGCCAGGAATGCGTCCAGCAGCGGCCGCCCGGGCATCAGTTCGGGAAAACGCGCGTCGTGGAATTCCGGATGCCATTGCACGCCGACCACGAAGGCGGCGTCGGGCGCGCGGATGCATTCGGGGATGCCGTCCTCCGACCAGGCCTCGACGTGGAGGCCGTCGCCGAGCCGGCGGATGCCCTGGTGATGGATCGAATTCACCCGCGTGCCTTCCTGCGGCGGATACAGCGCGGCCAGCCAGCCATCGGCTTCGATGCGCAGGGGGTGTGCATGTTCGTCGTAGCGGTCGGGCAGGTAGTGCTGATTGCGGGTGGCGCCGCCGGCGACCAGGTCCTGGTACAGGCTGCCGCCATAGGCGACATTGATCAGCTGCATGCCGCGGCAGACGCCGAGCACGGGCTTGCCGGCGGCGGCGAAGGCGCGCAGCAGCGACAGTTCGAAACGGTCGCGCACCGGGTCGGTGGTCTGCAGCAGCTCGCTGGGCTGCTCGCCGTAGGCGACCGGATCGATGTCGGCGCCGCCCTGCAGGATCAGGCCGTCGAAGGACTGTGCGTATTCGCGCACCGACAGGTCGCTGCGCTGGACGTCGCCGTCGGGATCGACGGTGGGGATCATCGCCACCAGCGCGCCGCCCGACATCACCCAATGCGCCATCGACTGTTCCAGGTACTGCAGGGTCTTGTTGCGGAAGCCGTATTGCGCGGGCAGGTTGCGCATCAGGCGCGGCGACAGGCCGATCATCAGTTTGCGCGGCGTGGCGGTCATACGGGCCTCGATGGGGCGTGATCGGTAGGGGCGAGCCGGCGGCTCAGTCGGTCGCGGCGGTGGTGGCGCGCAGCCAGTCGACCACCGCCTCCAGCGAGGGTACGCGGCCCAGGCCGCGATCGCGTTGTTCGCGGTACAGCGCCAGTTGCGCGTGCGCGCTGCTGCCCTGGGCGACGATCGCGTCCAGCGGCGCCAGCGCGGCGGCGCTGTCCAGGGCGCGGATATCCTGCGCACAGAGCTCGCGCAGCCGCGCCAGCATCTGCGGCAGCGGTTCGGGCTCGGCGCCGCTTTCGTCGAAGAACTTGGCTTCGGTGCCGAAGCGCTTGGCGCGCCAGCGGTTCTCGTCGATCACGCGCCGGGTCAGGGCGCTGCGCGGCGGGTCGTCGTCCGGGCAGCGCACCAGATAGCGCAGCAGGCAGCGGTACAGCGCGGCGATCGCCAGGGCGTCGCGGACCCGGGTGCAGCAGTCGGCGATGCGCAGTTCCAGAGTGGGGAAGCGCGGCGAGGGTCGGATACCCCACCACAGCGAGCGCGCGTCGCCGATCGCGTGAACCCGGGTCAGCAGGGCGGCGAAGGCGTCGTACTCGGCCTCGTCGGCGAAGAAATCCGGCACGCCGGTGCGCGGCCATTCGTCGTAGACGGCCTGGCGGTAGCTGAGCAGGCCGGTGCGCGAGCGGTTCCAGAACGGCGAGGAGGTCGACAGCGCCAGGAACAACGGCAGCCAGCGCATCATCCGGTTCATCACCCGCACCCGGTCCACGCCCGGCGGCAGTTGCACGTGCACGTGCAGGCCGCAGACCAAGCTGCGGCGGGCGACGATCTGGAAGTCCTCCATCAGCCGCCGGTAATGCGAGCGCGGGCTGCGCTCCTGTTCGCGCCACACGCCCAAGGGGTGAGTGCCGGCCGCGACCAGGCCCAGATCGAAGCGCGCGGCGACCTGCGACAGCGTGCTGCGCAGGCCGATCAGGCTGCGCTCGGCCTCGCCGGCGTCGCGCAGGATCGGGCTGGAGATTTCGATCTGCGATTGCAGCAGTTCGTTGGCGACCGAGTCGCCGAGTTCGAGCCGGGCCTGCTTGAGCAGTTCCGCCGGCACCCGTGTGGCCAGGCCGTGGGCGCCGGGGCGGACGAGAAAATACTCCTCCTCGATGCCGTAGGTGTAGTCGTGGTGTTCGCTCACGCGCGCGCGCCGAGGCGTCGGGGCGTGGCGATGGAAGGGCAGTGCATGCGGGCGCTCCTGCGGTCGCGGATTTCGGCCAAGGTAGCGCGGGCGATGTAAGCGGCAGTTGAAGAAGCCGGCGCGGTATCATCGGCGCATGTCGAAACTGCTGCTGAATCTGCGCCAGGTGCCCGAGGACGAGGCCGCCGACGTGCGCGCGATGTTGGACGCGCACCGCATCGAGTTCTACGAGACCCGGCCCAGCCGCTGGGGCATTTCCTATGGCGGGATCTGGATCGCCTACGACCGCGACGAGGCTGCGGCGCGGGCGCTGATGGCCGAGTATCAGGGCGAGCGTCAGGCGCGTGCGCGCGCCGAGCACGACGCGGCCCTGCGCGACGGCAGCGCCGAGACCTTCGTCGACGTGCTGCGGCGCGAGCCGCTGCGGGTGTTGGCGATCGTCGCGGCGATCGTCGCCCTGCTGGCGGTGCTCGCTCTGCCGGCGTGGCTGCTGCGGCCCTGAGCCGGACCGTTGCGCCGCGACCGCGGCGCGGTCGCTGAATCCGTCGATCGCGAGGTGGCGTAATGCGGCCCGACGGCGCGCGTGTCAGCCGTGCGCCGTCGGCGTGGCGCCTTCCAGATCCAGCGCGGTGAGGTAGAGACGCAGGTCGAACTCGAGCTGGTGGTAATCCGGCTCCATGTGCGTGCACAACTGGTAGAAGGCGCGGTTATGGTCGCTTTCCTTCAGGTGCGCCAGTTCGTGCACCACGATCATTTTCAGGAACTCCGCCGGCGCATCGCGGAACACCGTGGCGATGCGGATCTCGCGGCTGGCCTTGAGACGGGCGCCCTGTACCCGCGAGATCGCGGTATGCGTGCCCAGGGCCTGGCCGATTACCTGCAGGCGATTGTCGTAGATCACCTTGTGCAGCGGCTCGGCCTTGCGCAGGTAACGGCCCTTGAGTTCGGTCGTGTATTCGTACAGCGCACGGTCGCTGCGGACCTCGTGCGCCTGCGGGTAGCGCTCGCGTAGCACCGCGCCCAGACGTCCTTGCGCGAGCAACTCGCGTACGCGCGCCAGCACGTGCTCCGGATAGCCGTTTAGGTAGGTCAGGGACTGCATGCCGTAACGATACGGCAGTCGCCGCGCGCAGCGGACGGCGGCGCGCGCGGGCCTGCGCGCTCGACCGGAGTTTTGCTCATTTCTTCAATGGATCGGATGCCGAATCGGCACCTGAGCTGCGCCGCATGGCATGCCAACTTTTAGTTGGTCTTGATTGTCAATTTAGGATTGTGTTTTATCTCTCCGCAACTTGAAGTCGCGCATTTTCCGATGCGGACAGACGACGAGTCAGTACCGGCCTGCAGGCCGGCAACCGGACACGAGCGAGAGGGCGAGGGAATGCAGACAGGCAAGCGCAGACGTTGGTGGGGAGCGGTGGCCGCGGTGCTGGCGGTGGCGGCCCTGGCGCTTTGGTGGCGCGGGCATCGGATGGATGCCGTGCCCGTCGCGCGTATGAGCGTTCCTGCCTCGGTTGCGCAACCGGTCGCCGCGGACGACGTCGTCGGCGCCGGTGATCCGGCTGCCGAACTGGTGCATGCCCGTCGCCCCGGTGCGGTGAGGCGGGGCGTGGTGCCTTCGCGCAGCTTCGACCTGCCGCGCGGTCGCGCGGTCGACGTGGTCGCGGCCCTGCAACCGCGGGCCGAGGCCGGCGACAACGACGCGGCCTTGTACTTGTTCATCAAGATCGAGGAATGCCGCTACCAGCTCTACCACGGTGGCGGCAACGACAGCCGGCCGCCGCCGAGCGCGGGCGACAGCCTCGAGTCGCAACTGATCGCGCGCACACCACCGGAGTGCCACGGCCTGACGCAAGAGCAGTACCAGAACAACGTGCGCTGGCTGGAGCAGGCCGCAGACGCTGGTGTGGTCATGGCCCAGCTCTCCTATGCCGGCAATGCCGAGGCGGTCGTCGGCAACTTCTCGCAGATGCTGGCGAACCCCGACAAGGTCATCGCCTATCGCCGCAAGGCGATGCAGTACCTGCGTCAGGCGGCCGCCAGCGGCAGTCTCTCGGCCTTGATGAGCCTGAGCGACGCCTATCACTACGGCGTCCTGGCGCCGCGCGACCCGATCCGGGCCTATGCCTACTACTACGCGAAGGACATGGCGTCGCCGAGCGCGTACGGGAGGCAATACCTGGACACGTACGCCGACCAACTGGAGCCGGCGCAACTGGCTACGGCCATTCAACAAGGAAAGGGAATCTACGATGCGTGTTGCAAACCATAGAAAACTATTGCCGATGGTCGGCCTGGCCGTGCCGTTGTTGTTGGCTTGCGCTTGGTTGGTTGCGGCGGAGCGCGGTCCGTTCGAATGCAACAACGGCTGCCAGATCGACTATCCCAAGCCGGATCCGCTGACCGCAGATTACGTGCAGCAGATGAAACCGCTGTTCTACCGCTGGTTCGGCGACGTGTTCTGGAACAAGGGCGACACCTACATCATCTGCAACGCGAGCTACTGCGCGAAGTACTACATCACCGACGATTTCGGCCTCTACGGCAAGGAGGGGCGCATCGAGCGCGAAGGTGGCGGTTCCGGCGACATCGGCGTCGGCGGTGGCGGCAGCGAAACCGGCGGCGACGGCGGCGGCTACAACCCGGGTGCGGGCGGTGGCGGCGGGGGCGGCGGAAGTTTCGGCAGCGGCAAGGTGATCGTCGGCGATCCGGCCGTGGTGCAGAACTGATCGCGAGCGGCGCCCGCCACGAGCGGGCGTCGCTTCCAGGCGGCTGTCGAATAGCCGGGTGTAAGGGATGGGAACAGTGCGCGGGCTTCGCGCACTCATTCGTCTAGCCGCGTGTGGACTGAGCGCAGGTTTCGCGCACTCATTCGCGCATTTGTTCGTCCAACCGTGTGCGGAATCGATACAGAACCAGTGCCTATGAGCTTGGTGGTCCTTCGTTCGGCTTGATTTTCCATTTGGGGTGTCGTTTTATTTTTTCTGAAAATTTAAGTTGCGATCTTTTCCAGTAGCTGAAGAGACGCGCGCCAGCGCCTGTTCTCCGGGACAGCGAACCGGGATACGAGCGAGGAGCGAGGGAATGCAGACAGGCAAGGGCCGGCGTTGGATCGGAGCGGTAGTCGCGGTGCTGATGGTGATCGCGCTAGCGTTCGGGCTGTGGTGGAGTCGGCGCGAGGCGCATGCGGCGCCCTTGGCCCGGGCCAGCGCGCCTCCTCTTGTCCCCAGCCCGGAGCCCGTCGCGCCCGCGAACGCTCCGGCGCTTGGCGATCCGGCTTCGGAACTCTTGCGTGCGCGTCGTCCGGGCACGGTGCCACGGGTGTCGACGTTCACCCGCAGCTACGACCCGCCGCCGGGACGCGCGGTGGATGTGATCGCGGCGCTGCAGCCGCGTGCCGAGGCGGGCGACGCCGATGCGGCGTTCTACCTGTTCGTCAAGATCGAAGGCTGCCGCTATCGGCTCTATCACGGCCGGGGCAATGAAGGCCGACCACCGCCCGGTGCGGACGACACCTTGGAAGCGCAATTGATCGCGCGCACGCCGCCCGACTGCCATGGGCTGACGCTCGAGCAATACCAGAGCAACGTGCGCTGGCTGGAGCAGGCGGCCGACAGCGGATTGGTCATGGCCCAGCTCAGCTACGCCGCCCTCCCCGAGGCGGTGGTCGGAAATTCCTCGCAGATGCTCGCGAATCCGGAAAAGGTCGTCGCCTACCGACGTAAGGCGATGGGTTACATGCATCAGGCCGCGGCGGGCGGGAGCCTGGAAGCCCTGCACCAACTCAGCGATGCCTATCACTACGGGGTACTGACGCGGCGCGACCCCGTTCGCGCCTACGCCTACTACTACGCGAAGGACTTGGCTGCACCAAGCGCCTACAGCCGGCAGTACCTGCAGACCTATGCCGGCCAACTGGATTCAACGCAACTGGCGACGGCCACTCAACAAGGAAAGAGGATTTACGATGCGTGCTGCAAACAATAAGAAGCTATGGCTGGCGGCCGGCCTAGCGGTGTCGTTGTCGGTCGCGGGCGCTTGGCTGATCGCCGCCGAGCGCGGTCCATACGTGTGCAACAACCAATGCCAGATCGGTCACCCGCTACCCGACGATAAGACCTTGGATTACATCCAGCAGATGAAACCGCTGTTCTATCGGTGGTTCGGCGACGTGTTCTGGAACAAAGGCGACATCTACATCATCTGCAATCCGACCTACTGTGCGAAGTACTACATCACCGACGATTTCGGCATCTTCGGCACCAACGACGGCCGCATGGTCCGTGAGCCAGCGCCGGATTCCGGCGGCATCGGCATCGGCGGTGGCGGCAGCGAAACCGGCGGAGACGGAGGCGGCTACAACCCGGGTGCGGGCGGTGGCGGTGGTGGCGGTGGAAGTTCCGGTAGCGGCAAGGTGATCGTCGGCGATCCGGCAGTGGTGCAGTACTGATCCCAACGACGCCCGCAACCGCGAGCGTCATGTTTTGCGTTGCGCGGCAGCTTTCGCTCAAGAGCCGCGCTCATCGACGAACAGGCGCCGTCGCATCCGACGTGTCGACGCCGTCCGTACTCAGGGCAACACATACTCCACCCGCAGCTTCGCGGTCGCGCCGCGATCGATCCACAAGTAATGAGTCGCGGCCTGCGCATTGGCGAAGCGCAGCCGCAGTTGAGTGCGGCCGGCTCGGTTGATCGCGGCCAGGCCGGCGGCGTCGAAGGCGGTGCTGGTCTGGCTGCCACCGGTGAAGCGCAGCAGTTGGGCGACGCCGTCGGCGCTTGCGGCGGCGGCGTAGTCGGCGGCCTCGATGGTGCAGGCACCGTAGCAGCCGTTGCGCACGTCGATCAGCAGGCTGTTGCCGGCCGGGCTGCTCCAGGGATCGCCGGAGGCGCTGCGATAGACCACGCTGAGGGTGGCGGAGACCACGGTGGCGCCGTCGGGAATCGCGGCGGTGTCGAACGACAGCAAGCTGCGGTTGTACTTGCCGTCGGCGCCGCGGCCCGAGGCCAGTCCATAGCTCGCTTCCAGGGTGCCGACCACGGGCGCGCCGCCGCCGGCATCGGCTTTGACATAGCCGTCGTTGGCATCTTCGTTGTCGAACGTGAGTACGCCGGGCGTACCGCCGCCGGTGCCGCCGCTGACCTGCACGCCGACCGCGGCGGAGCTGGCGACGTTGTCGGCCAGGTCGTAGGCGCGCGCCTGCAGGCTGTGGGCGCCGTTGCTGGCGCTGGCGCTGTTCCAGATCACGGCATAAGGCGCGACGGCGTCGCTGCCGATGAGGTTGCCGTCGAGCAGGAACTCGACCCGGTCCAGGCCGACATCGTCGCTGGCGTCGGCGCTGACGGTGACGTTGCCGCTGACCTGGGCGCCGTCGGCGGGCGCGGTCAGCGCGACCTGCGGGGCGACGCCGTCGAGGTTGTCCAGGCCCCAGAAGCGCGCGATGTAGTAGCTGGAGCAGAGGTTGACGTCGAGGATGTAGGCGCCGGCGGTGCCGCACTGCGTTTCGCCGCTGCCGGGATCGACCGGCGTGCCGTGGCCCATACCGGTAATGGTGTAGGTCTCGACCAGGGCGCGGCCGGCGGCGTCCTTGTAGACCTTGTGGGGATAGCCGGCGACGCTGTCCTGCAGCTCCGGGGTCTGGTCGATGCCGTGGACGTCGGTCCACTGTTGCAGGCTCTCGGTCTGGTTGGCCGGGCGCACGGTGTAGTCGGCGTCGCCGTGCCAGATCGAGACGATGGGCCAGGGGCCGGTATGCGTGCTGGCGGTGCGGACCTTGTCGCCCCACTGTGCCGGCGTGAGATCGCTACCGGGATTCATGCAGCTGAAGGCCGCGCTCTGGCTGACGGCGCAGCGGTAGGGCAGGCCGGCGAGGATGGCGCCGCCGGCGAATACGTCGGGATAGGTCGCGAGCATGGCCGCAGCCATGGCGCCGCCGGCCGACAGGCCGGTGACGTAGACGCGGTCGGCGGCGCTGGCGTGGTCGGCGCGCATGCGGTCGACCATCTGCTTGATCGACAGCGCTTCGCCCTGGCCGCGGCTGATGTCGGCGTTCTCGAACCAGTTGAAGCAGCTGCTGGAGTTGTTGCCGCTTTGCTGCTGCGGCAACAGCAGGGCGAATTGCCAGCGCTGGGCGAGCAGCTCCCAGCCGGTTTCGGCGTCGTAGCTGGCCGCGCTCTGGGCGCAGCCGTGCAAGGCGACCACCAGCGGCGCGTTCGCCGGCAGGCCCGGCGGCACGTACTTGTACATGCGCAGGTTGCCGGGGTTGCTGCCGAAACCGGTGACTTCGGTCAGGGCGAGCGCGGGCGCACTGGCGCCCAGCGCGAGCGCAGCGGCGACGGCAAGCAGGGCGAGGCGGGAGCGGCGGTGCGCGCGCGGCGCGGCGATGGCGGTGCGGACGGGCGAGGGGACGGTCATGCGGTCGACTCCTGCGAACGAGGGCGGGCCCTGATGAGGATGGATCTGCGGATGACGCGAAGGGGCGGCGCCGGGTCTGGTCTGGCGCGTCCGATGCGGGGCGAGTAGGCCATGCGGGTCGCGGCCCCGCCATCGTCCGATGGGGCAAGCTGCGCTGCAGCATCGATTCGCCGGGGTGCACGACGGCTGCGCGGATGGCGGTTCAGGCGGCCGCCACAAATCCGTCATCGCCCCGCCATAGTCTGGCGGCCATGAACATCCTGATGCTGTCCGACGTGTACTTCCCGCGGGTCAACGGCGTCTCGACGTCGATCCGCACCTTCGCCCAGTCGCTGGCGCGCATGGGCCACGCGGTGACTCTGGTGGTGCCGGACTATGGGCCCGACAGCGGCCAGGAACAGCACGACGGCCACGGCGAGTTCGAGATCCTGCGGCTGCCGTCGCGGGTGATCTTCTTCGATCCCGAGGATCGGCTGATCCGGGCTTCGGCGCTGCGCGCAGTGCAGGATCGACTGGCGACGCGGCACTGGGACGTGATCCACATTCACACCCCGTTCCGCGCCCACAGCCTGGGCGTGCGCCTGGCGCGGCGGATCGGGCGGCCGACGGTGGAGACCTACCACACCTATTTCGAGGAATACGTCGGCCACTACCTGCCGTGGTTGCCTGCGCCGCTGCTGCGTGCGTTCGCGCGGCGCGCTTCGCACTCGCTGTGCCACGGCGTCGATCACCTGATCGTGCCGACCGCACAGATGGTGCAGGTGCTGGAGCGCTACGGCATCACCACGCCGTCGACGGTGCTGCCGACCGGCATCGACCTGAGCGAGTTCGCGCGCGGCGACGGCGCGCGTTTCCGCGCCGAGCACGGGATCGCGCCGCAGCGTCCGACCCTGGTCACGGTGAGCCGGCTCGCGGTCGAAAAGAACATCGCCTTCCTGCTGCGGGTGGCGCGGCGCCTGGTCGACGAATTCCCGGAGCTGCTGTTCCTGATCGCGGGCGAGGGCCCGGATGCCGAGCGCCTCAAGCGCCTGAGCGTGGAGCTTAAACTGCAGGAGCACGTGCGCTTCTTCGGCAACCTGGACCGCCGCACCGCCTTGCTCGACGCCTACCGCGCCGGCGACGTGTTCGTGTTCGCCTCGCCGACCGAAACCCAAGGCCTGGTGCTGATCGAGGCGATGGCGCTGGGCGTGCCGATCGTATCGACCGCAGTCATGGGGACGGCCACGGTGCTGCGCGACGTGCGCAGCGCGGTGGTCAGCGCCGAAGACGAGGCCGCGTTCGCCGAGCACGTGGCCGGCGTGCTGCGTTCGCCCGAAACCCGCGCGGCGCTGTCGGCGGCCGGGCCGCTGGATGCACGCGCCTGGAGCACCGACGGCTTGATGGAGCAGGTGGTCGCCCTGTACGAAAGCCTCGCACGCACCCGCGCCGTCGCGACGACGCTGGCGGCTACGGCGAATCCGTAGGATGCGGGAAGGCGCAGGCGCACCGCATCGCAGCCGCGCGGGAGTGGAGTTACATCGATGCGGTTGTCGCCGCGGCCTACGGTTGCACCCGCCTTGCCAGCAGCGCGCCGAGCACGGCCAGCGCCAGCGAGATCGCGAAGCCGGCCAGATAGGCGCCGGCGTGGCCGTGCGGCAACAACGCGGCGAACAGCGAACCGCCGATCGCCAGCACGCTGGCGGTGAACAGCGCATCGCCCAGTTGCAGCGCCGAGGCGTTCAGCCCCTGCTGCGCCGGCGGCGACAGCTCCAGCGTCAGCACCGACAGGCTGGGGAAGACCACGCCCATGCCCAGGCCGGCCAGCGCCCAGCCCAGCACGCCCGCCGCCGCCGGCATGCCCGGCGCCAGCAGGGCGGCGATCGCGGCGACGCCGATCGCGATCAGGCTCATGCCGATCTGCAGCAGGCGCGCCGGGGCGTAGCGTTGGCGCGGCCGACCGCGGTACCAGGAGCCGGTCGACCAGCCCACCGCGCCGACCGTGAGCACCAGCCCCGATGCGGTCGGCGACCAGCCGCGTTCGTGCGACAGCAGCAGCGGCACGAACACTTCGGTGCCGAAGAACGCGGCCGAGGCGATGCCGCGCAGGGCGATCACGGTCGGCAGGCCGCGTGCGGCGCGCAAGCTACCGGCCGGCAGCAGGCGCAGCGCGCACACGACCAGGCCGATCGCGGCCAGCGTCAGCAGCGCGACCGCCGAGCCGCCGCGCAATTGCCCGGCGTAGTGCAGCAGCAGTGCGCTGGCGGCGGCACCGATCGCCCAGGGCATGCGCGCGGGTGCGGCGGCGGCCGGCGCGGTCTGGGCGAGCGCACCGAGCCCACGCAACGCCGGCAGGACCAGCGCCGCGGCGGCCAGCGCGATCAGCGGCACCGACAGGAACACCCAGCGCCAGCCCAGGTGTTCGACGATGGCGCCGCTGATCGCCGGTCCGATCACCGCCGGCACCACCCAGGCCGCGGCGAACGCGGCGAAGATCCGCGGACGCAGGGCTTGCGGGTATTTGCGTCCGACCACCACGTACAGCGCGACCGACATCAGTCCGCCGCCGAAGCCCTGGACGATGCGGCCGAGCAGCAGCCAGGCCATCGACTGCGCCAGGCCGGCCAGCAACAGGCCGAGCGCGAACCAGACGATGCCCTGGCGCAGCGGCGCGGCCGGGCCGCGGGTGTCGGCCCAGCGTCCGGCCGCGACCATGCCGACCACGCTCGCGGCCAGGGTGCCGCCGAACGCGAGCGCGTACAGCGACAGTCCGTCCAGCGCTTGCGCCACGGTCGGCATGGCAGTCGCCACCGCCAGCGCTTCGAACGCGACCAGTGCGACCAGGGCGACGGCGCCGAGGGTCAGAGCGCGGTAGCGGCGGTCGAACAGGCTGACGGTCGCATCGTCGGCCGCCGCGCGTGCGAGCAAGGGCGAGATCGCGTCGACGGCCGCGTCGGCGTCGTAGCCGCCGTCGCGCGTGCCGGTGCGGCTGCTGTCGGTCACGGCCCGAATCCGCTGTCGCCGGTCTGGTAGACCATCAGCACGACCTTGCCGCGACCGTGGCCGGTCTCTACGTCGCGGTGGGCGACCGCGGCATGCGCAAGCGGATAGATCTCGCGCACGTGCACGTGCAGGCGGCCGTGTTCGTACAGTTCGACCAGGTGGCGCAGGCGGTCGCGGTCGCATTCGCCGCGCAGGCGCAGCACGCCGTGTTCGCGCGCGCCGTCGGCATCGACCAGGCTGCCGATGCGTGCGCGCGCCACGCCCAGCGCCAGCGAGGCGGCGATGGCGCCGCGGCCGGCCGCGTCCAGCGCCACGCTCACGCCTTGCGGCGCGAGTTCGCGCACGCGCTCGACCAGGCCGTCGCCGTACAGCACCGGCTCGGCGCCGAGCGTGCGCAGGTAGGCGTGGTTCTCGCGGCTGGCGCTGCCGATCACGCGCGCCCCGGCCAGACGCGCCAGTTGTACGGCGATGGTGCCGACGCCGCCGGCGGCGCCGTGCACCAGCAGGGTGTCGCCGCGACCCACGTTCAAGGCGCGCAATGCGACCTGCGCGGTCTGGCCCGAGGCCGACAGGGCGCCGGCCACCGCCCAGGACATCATCGGCGGCTTGGCCACGACCTGCGGCGCAGGCACGGTCACGACTTCGGCGTAGGCGCCGCCGTCGCACCAGCCCAGCACTTCCTGGCCGTGGTAATAGCCGCGCACGCCGTCGCCGATCTGATCGACGACGCCGGCGAATTCGTAGCCCAGGCGTTGCGGGAAGGCGGCGTCGGCGTCGATGCCGCGGCGTGCGAAGTCGCCGTTGCGGCGGGCGATGTCGGCCGGCTGCACGCCGGCCGCGCGCACGCGCACGCGCAATTCGCCGCGCGCGGCTTCGGGCAGCGGCAGCACGGTCGGATAGAGCACCTCGGGTGTGCCGTAGCGGTCGAAATGCACGGCCTGCATCAGGCCGTCATCGTCGTCGATGCCATCGGCGTCGTAGCGGGAACTGCGTTGGTCGAGGTCGTCGTCGCGCGCGTTGCGGTTGTCCATGGCTTGACCGGAGGGAGTGGGGACGCGCAGCATAGAACCTCAACTTAACTTCAGGTCAAGCGCATGGGCGCGAACACCGAGCTCAGCGTGGGGCAAATGGCGCAGCGCAGCGGCGTGGCGGTGTCGACCCTGCATTTCTACGAGGCCAAGGGCCTGATCCACAGCCAGCGCACCGCCGGCAACCAGCGCCGCTACGGTCGCGACATGCTGCGCCGGATCGCAATCATCCGCGTCGCCCAGCGCGTGGGCATGCCGCTGGCGACGATCCTGGAGGCGTTCTCGACCTTGCCCGACGGACGCACGCCGACGCGCAAGGACTGGGAGCGGCTGTCGGCGGCCTGGCGCGAGGAACTGGACGAGCGCATCCAGAAACTCAGCCAGATGCGCGACACCCTGGACGACTGTATCGGCTGCGGCTGTCTGTCGATCGACCGCTGCCGCCTGGCCAACCCGGGCGATGTGCTGGCCGAGGATGGGCAGGGCGCGCAGCGTTGGGAGCATGCGCCGGCGGATTGAGGCGGGGCCGGGCATCGCCACAGCGCACCGGCAGGACGCATCGATCCACGCATGCGCGCGCGGCCGGCGGCGGTCGCCGTCGTACCATGGCCGCTTTCACCACGAGCCCCACCATGACCGTTTCCATGCACGCCGCCTCCGTCCCCGTGTTCAAGCAGTTCCTCGGCAGCCTCGCCACGCTGCTCGACAAGGCCCAGGCCCATGCGGTCGAGAAGAAGATCGAACCGGACGTGCTGCTGCAGTCGCGCCTGTACCCGGACATGTTCCCGTTGCTGCGCCAGGTCCAGATCGCCTGCGACTTCGCCAAGGGCGTGAGCGCGCGCCTGGCCGACGCCGAAGTGCCGGTGTACGACGATTCCGAGCGCAGCTTCGAGCAGTTGCAGGCGCTGGTCGCCAAGACCACCGCGTTCATCGACAGCCTGGAGCCGGTGCTGTTCGACGGCGCCCATGAGCGCGAAGTGGTGCTGCGTCCGGGCACGCCGAAGGAGCGCCGCTTCGTCGGGCACGACTATCTGCTGCATTACGGTCTGCCGCAGTTCCAGTTCCACGTCGTGACCGCCTACGCGATCCTGCGCCACAACGGCGTGGAGGTCGGCAAGCGCGACTACATGGGTCAGTACTGAGCCTCGCGCGCCGCGCGCGCTTGCATCGCGCGCGCGGCGCGGCGACCATGCGTCCCAGGTTTTAGGGGAAGCCGCATGGAACTGCTGACGCTGGATCATTTCGCCCGCCACGTGAACGAGACCTTCTCGGCCGCGCTGAACGACGGCGAAGTGCCGTTCGTGCTGGTCGAGGCGCGGCCCCTGCCGAGCGGCCAGGTCATACCGGGCGCGGCGCGGGTGCCGTTCTCGTTGCTGTTCCGCAATAGCTCGGCGTTCCTGTTCCCGCAGCAGACCTATCTGATGCGCCACGAGAGCGTGGGCGAGATCGGGATCATGCTGGTGCCGGTCGCGCGCGAGCGCGAAGGGTTTTTGTATCAGGCCATTTTCAACTGAGGGCAGGGCGGGCTCGGACGCTTGCGCGTGGGTCCGGTGATCTAAACCCAAGCTGGGGCGCTGCGAATCCGGCGTGGACCGCGTTGGCGCGGTGAGCGTGGGTTCGCGGTCGCGGCTCACGCCGCTCCTACCCCGGAGCTAAAGCGCGCTCTCCGGGGTCCAGCGCATGCGCCGGTAGGCGCCGTTGTCTTCGAGCAGGACGAAGCCCAGGCGCTGGTACAGGCGCTGCGCCTGCGCATTGTCGGACGACACATGCAGATGCAGGCCGCGGCCGAGCGCGGCGGCGTCGTGCTGGCTGTGCTCGATCAGGCTGCTGGCGATGCCCTGGCCGCGCGTGGCGGGCAGCAGGCTGATATCGACGATCAGATGATCGGGCGCGCGCCGTTGCAGGTAGTAGCGGCCGACCGGCGCGCCCTCGCGCTCGATGGCGAGGAAGTCGGCGTCGGCGTAATGCTGCAGGTAATGCTGGTGTTGCAGCGCGAACTGGCTGTCGAGGAAGGCGCGCTTGGCCTCGTCGGGCCAGGGCACGGGCGCGAGTTCCTCGGCGCGGGTGCTGGCGTAGAGCGTGCGCAGCCAGGGCAGGTCGTCGTCGCG
The DNA here is from genome assembly GCA_946480055.1 of uncultured Lysobacter sp. The sequence goes on from CAMLID010000011.1 coordinate 62,177, forward strand.
CGCGGGGCGCAATGCGAACCCGCGCTCGCTCAGGAGCGCGGGTGTCGCCAGGCGGCCGTCGCGGCCTTGCGGAAACGGCGGTAGCCGCGACGTCGCCTGCATTGCAGTCAAGGGAAGCTCGGGAAAATGCCCTGCAAGGCGATGCAGAAGTTCGATGCGAGATAAGGCTGGCGGTTTTCATGCGGCTGGCCGCCGCCGGCCGGGCCGCACATGACCGGAGCGAACTGCACGTTCGGCGGCACACCCCCGATGAAGGGGTTGCTCAAGGTCGGGATGCCCAGGAAGTTGCTGGGGGCCGGCGTACTGGTGCGCAAAGTGCCGGTAGGCTGGTTATAGGCGGTCAGCGTATGGCCGTGCGCCGGCATCTCGCCCTGGGTCAGGGTCACGCTGTTGGAGCCGAACACTTCGCCGATGGTGCGCGGCGTGAGTCCGGGGCCCTGGCCCTGGTTGCAGCCGGCGCGGTTGACGAAGTTGGGCAACTGGAACGTGGTCTGGCCGTTGCCGCCGTAGTTGGTGCCCAGCAGCGCGAACAGCGCGGTGTTCTGCTGGATGGCCAGAGTGGCGCCGTTGCACGACGCCCAACCGCGCGGCGCGAAATTGAATCCGAACAGCTGGATTTCGCCGATGAAAGGTTCGGTCATGGTGATGTCCTCGAATGATGGTCCGCGGCGGCCGCTCAGCTCTGCGACGGGTAGATGCCGGCCCAGGCGATGCAGTACCCCACCGTCAAGGTGGGCATCAGATTGTCGTGCGGCTGGGTGTTGCCGCTGCTCGAGATCGCGGCCGGGGCGAGCGCGGCGCCGGTGGCGCCGGTGATGTCGGTGACGTACATGGTGTCGCCCGACACCGTAGCGGGCTCAACCGTCACACCGACCGCGCCGGTGGCGGCCGCGGCCGTGGTGGCCATCAGCGCATGGTTGTGGCTGGGCAACTGCTGGGTCAGCAGGGTCACGCTCTCGGTGCCGGACATCTGGCCGATCACGTAGTTGCTCAGGCCCTGGCCGGTGCCCTGGTGGATCGGCGCGCGGCCGCGCAGGTCGGGCACGGCGAAGGTGGACTGGCCGTCGCCGCCGTAGGTGGTGCCGATCAGGGTGTACAGCACTTCGTACTCGCTGATGGGCTGCAGCGAACCGTCGCAGCTGAACCAGCCGTTGGGCACGCGGCCGAAGCCGAACATACGGATTTCTCCGACGTAAGGGGTGCTCATAGGGAACTCCTGTAGATGGCTAGCGCGTCAGTTGCGCGACGGGTAGATGCCGACCAGCGCGATCACGAAATTGATCGTCGTGTAGGGCTGTATGTTGCTGTGCGGCTGGCTGTTGCCCGTCATGCCGATGCCTTGCAGCGCGACCTGGGCACCCGAGGAGGGGCCGAAGATCGAGGCGCTGTTGGTGCCGTACAGGCCGTTGGTCGGGTTGCGGATCGCGCCGGCGGTGGTGTTGCCGTTGACCATGTGCGTATGCGTCGGCATTTGCGGCGGGATCAGGGTGACGTTCTCGACGCCCCCAATCTCACCCTGCTGATACGGCGCCGGATTCCAGCTCCCATCGACCGAATTGCCGAAGCCCACCGGGGTGCGCGACTGCATGTTGGGCAGTTGGAAGTTGGTGGTGCCGTTGCCGCCGTAGGTGGTGCCGAGCAAGGAAAACAGCGCTTGGTTCTGGGCGATCGGCAGCAGCTGCCCGTTGCACAGGGCAAAACCCTTGGGCGCGAACTGGAACCCCGTGAGCATGATCTGCCCGAGGAAGACTTCGGTCATACCTTTTCCCCCGAAAGGATGGTGGCACGGGACGTCATGTCCGGTGCGCCCGCTACTCTCGCTCACACTCCATCCGCCGTACAAGCGAATTTTTTGTGGCGGTGCAGCATAGAAATCTGTGAAGTGGGTGGCACTTTATTTGCGGATCGATTCCTGATTGAATGAGGGGAGAGCAGTTCGCAAGGGGTGCGGCTCGGGCGTCAGCCCGATGTCCGCGGACAAGGATTCGAGTCTCGCCGGACGGTTCGACAGCCAGCGGCCGATCGAGCTCGTGCGGTGCCAACAGGGGCAGAACATGCATCAGCTTTCAGCGCATAGCGTGGAGACGCCGCGTGCGCCTTCGCACGTCTTCTTTTCCTGGTTTTCCTGGCTAGCCACAGCGCTGCTGTGCCTGGCCAGCGTATGGCCGCAGATCGCGATGGCGGCGCCGTCCACGTTCTGCCCGACCCTGAGCATGTCGGTCGCGCACAGCGGTTCGCAGACCATCAACGTCAACCACTGCCACGGCGGCTTCGGCATCACCGCCGGCAGCGCGGCCACACCGCACGGCACGCGTACCATCGGCGCGCAGTCGCCCGGCAACATTCCGCTGACCTACTCGCACAACGGCGACAGCGCGACCACCGACACCTTCGTGTTCCAGGACGACCTCGGCGGCGACATCACCGTCACCGTGGCCATCGGCCCGGCCTCGAGCATCGTGATCGGCCCGGCGACCATCAGCCTGACCGCGGGCGTGCCCTTCAGCACGACCCTGACCGCCACCGGCGGCACCGGTTCCTACACTTACACGCTCGATAGCGGTGCGCTGCCGGCCGGACTCACTCTGAGCGGCGCCGTGATCAGCGGCACGCCGACCCACCGCGGCCCGCACAGCTTCTCGATCCGCGCCACCGACAGCACCAGCGCCAGCGGCGTGAAGACCTACACGCCCAACGTCGCCAATCCGACCTTGCAGATCGTGCCGGCCACGCCGCCGAACGCGGCGCAGGGTTTCGCCTATTCGGTGACCTTCAGCACCACCGGCGGCGTCTCTCCGCATACCTACGCGCATGAGGTCGCTTCCGGTCCGCTGCCGCCCGGCCTGAGCCTGAGCGGCGCGACCCTGAGCGGCACGCCGACCACCCTGGGCACCTTTACCTTCGGCATCCGCGTCACCGACGGCAGCACCGGCGTGGGTTCGTATTTCGAAGTCGAGACGGTCACCCTGACCGTCGTGGTCGCGCCGACCATTACGGTCAACCCGGCCACCATTCCGGGCGCGACCGTCGGCGCCGCCTACAGCCAGACCTTCACCGGCAGCGGCGGTACTGCGCCCTACGGCTTCGCGATCACCGCCGGCGCCTTGCCGGCCGGCCTGAGCCTCAACACCACCACCGGCGCCTTGACCGGCACGCCGACCGCGGCCGGCACCTTCAACTTCACGGTGCGCGCGACCGACGCCAACAGCTTCTCCGGCACGCGCGCCTACTCGCTGGTCGTGGCGGCGCCGACGATCGTGATCGCGCCGACCACGCTGCCCAACGGCACGGTCGCGGCCGCCTACAGCCAGGCCATCACCGCCAGCGGCGGCATCGCGCCGTACAGCTACGCGATCACCGCGGGCGCCTTGCCTGCAGGCCTGACCCTGAGCAGCACCGGCACGCTGAGCGGCACGCCGACCGCGGGCGGCACCTTCAACTTCACCGTCACCGCGACCGGCAGCAGCACCGGCACCGGCGCACCGCACACCGGTTCGCGCGCCTATAGCCTGGTGATCGCCGCGCCGACCATCAATCTGCCGGCTACCACGCTGGCCAACGGCACCCAGGCCGTGGCCTACAGCGCCACGCTCAATCCCGCCAGCGGCGGCACCGCGCCGTACACCTACGCCGTCACAGCGGGTGCCTTGCCGCCCGGCATCAGCCTGAGCAGCGCCGGCGCCTTGTCGGGCACGCCGACCGCGTCGGGCACCTTCAATTTCAGCGTGACCGCGACCGACAGCAGCACCGGCACCGGCGCCTACAGCTCGGCACCGCGCGGCTATTCGCTGCAGATCGTCAACATCCCGCCGGTGGCCAACCCGGTGTCGGCGACGGTCGCCTACAACAGCGGCGCCAATCCGATCACGTTGAACATCACCGGCGGCGTTCCGACGTCGGTCGCGATCGGCACCGCGCCGGCCAACGGCACTGCGATCGCCAGCGGCACCACGATCACCTACCAGCCGACCGCGGGCTACGCCGGCAGCGACAGCTTCACCTACACCGCGACCAACGGCGCCGGCACTTCGGCGCCGGCCACGGTGACCATCACGGTCTCCAACCCGACCATCACCGTGACCGCGGGCGGTCCGCTGACCGCGCAGGTCGGCGTCGCCTACAGCCAGACCTTCAGTTGGAATGGCGGCACCCAGCCATTCGTCGGCTACAGCGTCACCGGTCTGCCGCCGGGCCTGCTCATCACCGGCACCACGGCGAACAGCGTCACCGTGTCGGGCACGCCGACCGCGGCGGGTTCGTTCACGGTCACGCCCGGCGCAACCGACTCCAGCACCGGCAACGGTCCGTTCACCATCAGCCAGGCCTTCACCCTGACGGTGAGCGCGCCGACCCTGAACATGACCCCGGCCGCCGGCACCTTGTCCGCGACCTACGGCACGGCCTACAGCCAGACCTTCGTCGCCAGCGGCGGCACGCCGGCCTACGCCTATGCGGTGTCGGCAGGCGCATTGCCGGCCGGCCTGAGCCTGGACGCCAACACCGGCGTGCTGGCGGGCACGCCGACCGTCACCGGCTTGTTCACCTTCTCGGTGCGGGCGACCGACAGTTCCACCGGCGCGGGCGCACCGTTCGCGCGCACTCAGAACTACGTGCTGCAAGTGGCCGCGCCGACCATCACGATCGCACCGGCCACCTTGCCGGGCGCGCAGGTCGCCACGGCCTACAGCGAAGCGCTGAGCGCCAGCGGCGGCATCGCGCCGTACACCTATGCCGTGACCGCAGGCGCCTTGCCGGCCGGCATCAGCCTGAGTTCCACCGGCACCCTGAGCGGCACGCCGAGCGCGGGCGGCACCTTCAACTTCACCGTCACCGCCACCGACAACCACTCGCAGAACGGTTCGCGCGCCTACAGCCTGACCGTGAGTGCGGCGACGGTCAGCGTCGCACCGGCGACCCTGCCCAACGGTGGCGTGGCCCAGGCCTACAGCCAGACCATCACTGCATCGGGCGGCACCGCCGGCTACAGCTTCGCGGTCACCGCCGGCGCCTTGCCGGCCGGGCTGAGCCTGGCCAGCAACGGCACGCTCAGCGGCACGCCGACGGCGGGCGGCACGTTCAACTTCACCGTGACCGCGACCGACAGCAGCACCGGCAGCGGTCCGTACACGGGTTCGAACTCCTACACGCTGTTGATCACGGCCGCGACCGTGATCCTGCCGCCGACCTCGTTCGCGGGCCCGACGGTGAGCAGCCCCTACAGCGCCACCATCAACAGCGCCACCGGCGGCGTCTCGCCGTACAGCTACGCGCTCAGCAGCGGCGCGCTGCCTCCGGGCATATCGTTCAGCAGCGCCGGCGTCATCAGCGGCACGCCGACCGCGCCGGGCGTCTATAACTTCAGCGCGACCGCGACCGACAGCAGCACCGGCAGCGGCCCGTACACGTCCGCGCCGCAGAGCTACAGCCTGCAGGTCGCCGACATCGCGCCGGTGGCCAATCCGGTCTCGGCCACGGTCGCCTACGGCAGCAGCGCCAATCCGATCACGCTGAACATCACCGGCGGCATTCCGGCCTCGGTGGCGGTCGCTACGGCACCGGCGCACGGCACCGCCGTCGCCAGCGGCACCAGCATCACCTACACCCCGACCGCCGGTTACGCCGGTCCGGACAGCTTCACCTACACCGCGACCAACATCGCCGGCACCTCGGCGCCGGCCACGGTGACCATTACGGTCTCCAACCCGGTCATCACCGTGACCGCGGGCGGTCCGCTGACCGCGCAGGTCGGCGTCGCCTACAGCCAGACCTTCAGTTGGAATGGCGGCACCCAGCCGTTCTCCGGCTACAACGTCGCCGGCTTGCCGGCGGGTCTGAGCGTCACCGGCACCACCGCCAACAGCGTCACCGTGTCCGGCACGCCGACCGCGGCGGGTTCGTTCCCGCTCAACGCCAGCGCGACCGATTCCAGCACCGGCAACGGTCCGTTCACCGTCGGCCAGGCCTTCACCCTGACCGTGGGCGCGCCGACCCTGAGCATGACCCCGGCCGCCGGCAACCTGCCGATGAACTACGGCGTCGCCACGACCATCAACTTCGCCGCCAGCGGCGGCACCGGTCCGTACAGCTTCTCGCTGGTCGCCGGCTCGCTGCCGGTCGGCGTGAGCTTCAGCTCGGCCGGTGTGCTTAGCGGCACGCCGACCGTGCCGGGCAACTACAACCTGACGGTCCGGGTCACCGACTCCAGCACCGGTGCCGGCGCACCGTTCGCGTTGCAGCAGAACTACACCATCGTGGTGGCCACGCCGGCCATCACGATCGATCCGCCGGCGCTGCCCAACGGCACCGCGGGCACGGCCTACAACGCCCAGCTCAGCTCCACCGGCGGCGTCGCGCCGTACAGCTACTCGCTGCTCAGCGGCGCGCTGCCGATCGGCATGAGCTTCAGCTCGGGCGGCGCGCTCTCCGGCATCCCGCGCTCCGACGGCAACTTCAGCCTGACCGTGCGCTCGACCGACAGCAACGGCCAGAACGCCAGCCGCGTGTACACCTTCACCATCGCCCCGGCGACGGTAGTGATCACGCCGGCGAGCCTGCCCGGCGGTACCGTCGGCGTGGCGTACTCGCAGAGCCTGAGCAGCAGCGGCGGCATCGCGCCGTACAGCTACTCGATCGTCTCGGGCAGCCTGCCGATCGGCGTGTCCTTCAGCTCGGCCGGCGTCTTCAGCGGCACCCCGACCACCGCCGGCAGCTACACCGCGGCGATCCGTTCCACCGACGACGCCGGCTACAACACCACGGTGAGCTACACCATCGTGATCGCCGACGCCGTGCCGGTGGCCGTGAACGACACCGCGACCACGCTGGCGCAGCAGCCGGTCACCATCGCCGTCACCGCCAACGACACCGGCGTGATCACGTCCATCGCGATCGCCTCGGCGCCGGCGCACGGCACCGCCGTGGTCAGCGGCCTCAACATCGTCTACACCCCGGCCACCGCGTACTTCGGTCCGGATTCGCTGACCTACACCGCGATCGGCCCGGGCGGCACCTCGGCTGCGGCCACGGTCTCGATCACGGTCACGCCGCTGCCGGTTCCGGTCGGCCAGCCGCGCACCGCGACCACGCTCGCCGGCCAGCCGGTGACCATCGACACCACCGTCGGCGCCACCGGCAGTCCGTACACCGGCGTCACCATCGTGACCGCGCCGGCTACCGGCACCACGGTCGTGGCCGGCACCAACATCACCTACACGCCGCCGGCCAACGCCTCCGGCCCGGTCTCGATCGTCTACACCTTGAACAACGCCTTCGGCCCCTCGGCTCCGATCACCTCGACGGTCACGGTCAATCCGCTGCCGGTCGCGGTGTCGCGCCGGGTCGCGGCGATCGCCGGCACCCCGGTAGTGGTCGAGCTCACCACCGGCGCGACCGGCGGTCCGTTCACCGCCGCCAACCTGGTCTCGCTGACTCCGGCCGGCGCCGGCACCGCGAGCATCGCGTCCTCGGGCAGCGGCGCCAGCGCGAGCTATCGCCTGACCTTCACCCCGGCGGCCGCGTTCTCGGGCACGGCCACGGCGACGTTCACGCTCAGCAACGCCTTCGCGACTTCGGCCCCGGCGACCATCGACTTCGACGTCGCCGGCCGCCCGGATCCGACCCAGGACGCGGAAGTCATGGGCGTGCTCGGTGCCCAGACCTCGGCCGCGCGCCGCTTCGCCACCTCGCAGATCGGCAACTTCCAGCAGCGCATGGAAGGCATGCACGGCGGCAACGGAGAGGGCGGTCGCTTCCAGAACCGGATCAGCTTCGGCGTCGACCGCCGTTGCAGCGACGACGTGCGCCGCACCCCGGGCAGCGACTGCCGCCAGGTCGCGACCCGCGACGACGCCGCACCGGTGGAGGCCAATGCCGCGCCGCGCGACAGCGACGCCGGCTCGTTCACGATCTGGACCGGTGGCGCGCTCAACAGCGGCGACCGCGACAGCCGTTCGGGCAGCGCCGGTTTCGACTTCGAGACCACCGGCATCAGCGCCGGCGTCGATACCCGCATCAGCGACGCGTTCGCGATCGGTGGCGGTATCGGCTACGGCCGCGACAACACCGATGTCGGCCAGAACGGCAGCCGCAGCGACGCCAAGAGCTACACCCTGGCGGCCTACGGCAGCTACCACCCGGGCGAGACCTTCTTCCTCGACGGTCTGCTCGGCTACCAGTGGATGTCGTTCGACTCGCGTCGCTACGTCACCGCCAACGGCGCGCGCGTGCGCGGCGAACGCGACGGCAAGCAGTGGTTCGCGTCGATCTCGGCCGGCGGCGACTACCAGCGCGACCGTCTGCACATCTCGCCCTACGCCCGCGTCGACATCGCCCGTGCCACCTTGGACGGCTACACCGAACAGGGCGACGCGATCTACGCACTGCGGTACGAGGACCAGGACGTCGACACCACCACCGCCAGCCTGGGCCTGCGTCTGGATTATCGCATCCCGGTCAGCTACGGCACCTTCTCGCCGCAGCTGCGCCTGGAGTACCAGCACGACTTCCAGGACGACAGCTCGGTCACCATGAGCTACGCCGACCTGCTGGCCGGTCCGTTCTACCGGGCCGAGATCGAAGGGCTGGAGCGCAACCGGTTCGTGTTCGGACTGGGCGCGATCCTGCATACCGAGCGCGACTTCACCCTGCGCTTCGAGTACCGCGGTCTGTTCGGCAGCGGCGACGATACTGACCATGGCATCCTGCTGAACCTGGAAAAGAAGTACTGATCGAGCCGGCGGGCGCGGCGACACCGCGTCCGCCTGTTCTCAGGAACGCCGGCGCGGCGTCACCGTGAACGCCGCGCCGGCACTTTATTCGGTGCCCGCCGGGCCCAACCGGCCCGGAGGCGCGCAACGGAGGCGCGCATGCGCTGGCGGTCCGCCTGCTACGCGATCGTGCTGACGGCGCTGTGCGCGCCGCCCGCGTCCGCGCACGGCGGCGGCCTGGACCGCCACGGCTGCCACCACGACCGCCGCAACGGCGGCTATCACTGCCACGGCGGTGCGTCGGCGACGCGCGATGCAGCGCCGTCGCGCCGGCCATCGAACGCGACGCCCCACGCGAGCCGATACGCGCCGACGTCCAAGCGCGAAAGCGCGCCGATCCGCGACTACCTGCAGCCGCGCAAGTCGCGTTCCGGATCCGTTGCGGAGCGCTACGCGCCCGCCACCGCGATGCCGTCCTTCGGCGCCTACCGTAACTGCACCGAGGCCCGCGCCGCCGGCGCCGCACCGGTACGCCGCGGCGATCCCGGCTACGGCCCGCACCTGGACCGCGACAACGACGGTATCGGCTGCGAGCCGTATCGCGGCCGTTGATCCGCGCGACGGATGCGAGGGCAGGGCCTAGCGGCCCCAGGCCGGTGTATCGCAAGTCCGTCGGACGCGTGGCGGCACCACGCACGGCGATGCGAAGGCAGGGCCGAGCGAGATGAGCTGCGGTATCGCAAGGCCGTAAGCGCGCGACGGTGTTCGCGCGCGGCGATGGGGGCAGGGGCTGCGACGCGGGACGCGACATCGAGCGCCCGGCGCACGGCGCCATTCGCGCGCGACGAACGCGTTCGGTGCCAAGATGGGCGCAGCCGCTCAAGCCCACGCACCGATGCCGCCCGAACTGCCCGTCGATCTGCCGATTTCGCTGCCGCCCGAGCAATGGGCCGCGCTGGAAGCCGCCTACGCCACGCCGCCGCGCGCGTACCACAACTTCGATCACGTCCGCGAAGTGTTGCGCCACTACGGCGAGGTCGCGGCGGGACCGGGCTGGTCTCAGCCGGCCGAGGTCGCGCTGGCGGTGCTGTACCACGACGCCATCTATCAGGCCGGTCGGCGCGACAACGAGGCGCGTTCGGCCGAACTGGCGGTCGCCCACATCGCCCGTTTCCTGCCGAACGCCGGCATCGATATGCGGCGGGTGGTCGAGCTGATCGACCTCACCGCGCGCCACGGCCAGCTCGCGCCGGGGCAGGTGGACGCGGAGGCGGCGCTGTTCCTGGACGGGGACATGGCCATCCTCGGCGCGGCGACGGAGGCGTTCGACGCCTACGACCGCGGGATCGCGTCGGAGTATCGCGGGCATGTGCCGGGGCCGCTGTTCCGGCTCAATCGACGGCGCTTTCTCAAGGGCCTGCTGAAGCGCGAGCGCATCTATCTCAGCGACTTCTACCACGGCCGTTACGACGCGGCGGCGCGCAACAATTTGCGGCGCGCGATCACGACCAAGCGTTAGACGTTTTGGGGTAGGAGCGGCGCAAGCCGCGACCGCGAACTCCGCCTGAGGACGGAGGTTCCGCTTCAGGTCTGCCTCCTGCCTTCTGTGGGAGCGGCGTGAGCCGCGATCGCCAGTTCTTCGGCCGCTCTCTCGCTTTGGGGTAGGAGCGGCGTAAGCCGCGATCGCGAACTCCGGGCTTCTGCGATGGCTTCATTTCCTATGGGAGCAACTGCTTCCGCCCGCTGCGCGCGCGGGTCACTTTCTCTTGCTAGCCCAAGAGTCCGCCTGGATTCCCTACGGTCAAAAGTAACCAAAGAGAAGGGCTTGCCTAGACAAACCTCCCCTGCGAGTTCGGTGCGTGCGCCGGGATTTTTCGACGGGACATCCCTGTCCCTTCGAAAAACGGCGCGCATCCTGCGCGCCGCCCTTCGGGTCTACGATTGCTCGTCGTAGTGCGGCTCATTGGATTCCAATGCCGCGGCAACAGCAACAGCAACAGCTTCCGGGCGCTCAAGCGCCATCGCGAACCCGGGCTGGCCGCGTCCGCGTGCTACCTGCGGTGGATTCCTATGCAGCGACCGCGCAGCGCAGCCGCTGAGCGCAATCGGTTCGCCGACACGAAACCGCGCTACTGATGCAGCTTGCCCAGCGCGCTGTCCAACACCCGCTGCATCTTCCTGGCCGCGCCGTCCACCGCCGCCTTGACCGTGTCCGCATCGTCGCTGGCCGTGACCGGCGGCCGGCCTTCCAGACGCGTCTCGATCAGGCAGCGCTTGTCGTCGTTGCCCGGCTTGCCGCCGTTGACGTCGCTGAGGTGGACCTCGACCCGGGTGATCTGGTCGCGGAAGCGGCCCAGGCTGTGTTCGATCGCGGTCTCGACGTGGCGTTGCACGGACGGGTCGTGCTGGACGTGGCTGTCGGTATTGAGCTGTACCTTCATGAGGAACTCCGTGGGGGTGGGACGACGGCGTCCTGGCGCGGTCTGCGGATCACGCTAGCCGCGCCGACCTTCAGGCCGCGCGAAGGCGGGCCTGAAGGCGGCCGCAGGCCGGCGCGGGTAAAATGCGCGAATGTTGCTCAATATCGCCGCCTACCACTTCGTCCGCATCGACGACCCCGACGACCTGGCCGCGCGCCTGCGCGAACGCGCCGAGGCGGCCGACTTGCGCGGCACCGTGCTGGTGGCGGAGGAGGGCGTGAACCTGTTCCTGGCCGGCGCCGAGGCCGAGATCGACGGCTACCTGGCCGCGTTGCGCGCCGACCCGCGCTTCGCCGACCTCGCGGTCAAGGCCAGCTACAGCCGCAGCCAGCCGTTCGCGCGCCTCAAGGTCAAGCGCAAGGGCGAGATCGTCACCTTCCGCCGCGAAGACAGCGCGCCGCTGCAGCGGCGCGCCCCGGCGGTGACGCCGGAGCGGCTCGCGCAGTGGCTGGACCAGGGCCATGACGACGCCGGCCGCCGGCTGGTGCTGCTGGACACCCGCAACCGCGAGGAAGTCTGCTACGGCAGCTTCGCCGGCGCCCTGACCCTGCCGATCGACAACTTCGTCGACCTCCCCGAGGCGCTGGCACCGCACCGCGAGGCCCTGGCCGACGCCACCGTGGTCAGTTTCTGCACCGGAGGGATCCGCTGCGAGAAGGCCGCGCTGTGGCTGCGCGACGACGGCATGGACAACCTGCTCCAGCTCGAGGGCGGGATCCTGGGCTACTTCGAGCGGGTCGGCGGCGCCCACTACGAGGGCCGCTGCTTCGTGTTCGACGAGCGCGTCGCGCTGGACCCGCAGTTGCAGCCGATGGTCGACCCGGCGGCCTGAAACCGGCAGCTGGAAGGCACCATTTAAGCGACGAAACCGGTATTGTTCGGTGCAAGGACAGGGGATCTCCGGGCCGGCCAGGGCCGCGTCGCAAAACCGGGCGGGCGATCCCATTCAGACAAATCAAGGGGTTACCTGGGGTGACGCGACCGCTATGATCGACGGTCGTCTCTTCCAGCCCCCGTACGAAGGACCCCTGATGCGTCTAATCCAGCCCCTGACCGCCCTCCGTCCTGCCTGGCCCCTGAGCCTGGCGCTGGCTGCCGTCGCCCTGACCGCCTGCCAGCCGCAGGCGCCGGCCAGCGCCGCCGCGCCCGAATCCACCACCGCCGCACCGCCGCCGGCGATGCCCTCCTCGGACCCGAACGCCGCCCCGGTCGAACGCGCCGCGCCGCCGCTGATCAAGCCCGTCGCCCTGGGCGAGTTCGAACCCGGCACCCCGGTCGCCAGCGCCGCCACCGGCAAGCTCAACATCGAAGACGCCAAGCTGCAGGGCGCCAACGGCGCCAGCTTCGGCACCGAGCGCGTGGCCCTGGTCAAGGGCGGCGACGAGTACAGCGCCGGCGCCACCTATGCTGCTTCCATGCAGATCGACGCCAGCCAACCGGTCGAACTGCGTCACGTAGTCGAACAGACCCCGCCCACCGATCACCCCGCCAACGCCTTCTGCGGCGGCGCGCCCACCGCCTACATCGCCCTGGCCAAGGTCGGCGAAGGCGAGCGCGAAGTGGTCAAGGTGCTCGCCCTGCAAGGCGAAGACCTGCCCGCGCCCGGCGCCAAGGGCGTGAGCGTATGCGCCATCACCAGCTACCTGGTCGCCAGCCGATGACATCTTCGCCGCGTTCGTTTTCGCACCGCCTGCTGGGCCTGAGCGCCCTGATCCTGTGTTGTGCGAGCGCGATCGCGGCGCCGCCGATGCCGCGCCAGCCGCCCACGCTGCGCGTGGCCGGCGACAGCGCGATGGCGACCCGTAGCGCCGGGCAACGTCCTGCCACGGGCTGGGGCGAGGCCCTGCCGATGCTGCTGCGCAACGACGTGGTGCGGTACGAGAACCGCGCCGCCGAGGGCCGCAGCAGCCGCGCTTACCTCGGTACAGGCCTGTGGTCGCAGCTGATGACCGCGACCAAGCCCGGCGACACCGTGTTCATCGCCTTCGGCCAGGACGACGAGTCCAAGCTGCCCGAGCGTTACACCGCGCCGGAGCTGTTCCGCGGCAACCTCGAACGTTTCGTCGACGAAGCGCGCATGCGCGGCGCCACCCCGGTGCTGCTGACCCAGGTCGCGCAACCGGATTTCCGCTCCGGCGGTCTGCAGACCGGCAACACCCCGTACGCCGACGTGGTGCGTGCGGTGGCCACTCAGCGCAAGGTGGCGCTGCTGGACATGCAGCGCGCCAGCGAGTCGCTGCTGCGCGAAGTCGGACCGGAAGGCGCCAAGCTCCTGTTCGTGGACGACACCGAGTACCGGCTGGTCCAGGCCAACCGCAACACCCGCTACGTGCTGCCGGTGGACGACGATGCCGCGCCCAGCGTCTGCGGCGCGGCGATGCTCGCCCGGCGCGCCAGCCTGCTGATGCGCGCCAACGGCCTGGAAGCCTGGCTGGAAGATCCCAAGACCGTCGACCGGCGCGTGAACCAGGTCTGCGTCGCGCAGCGCGATGCCTTGAAGCACTGAGGATCGCGGGCGCAGCGGCGCGCATCGGGTTCGCATACGCAACGGCCGCTTCCGCGGCCGTTGTGCTTTTTGCGTCTTCGCATGGGCGCACTTCGTTTCGAGGTTCGCTGACTGCTTCGGCCTCGAATCGAACCGGCATCTCCTCGCGTAGGATGCGATGAGCAACGCGAACCGCATCGCTGTGTCGCGGCGTAGGCATCGCCCGCATCGTCGCGGCCCACCTGGCCGAACTCAGCCTGGATCAGCCCTTCGCAGCCGCACCCAAAGCCGCCACCGCCGCGCGCCCCGCGATCAAACCGCTGGCGTAGCACGCGGTCAGCAGATAACCGCCGGTCGGCGCTTCCCAGTCCAGCATCTCGCCGGCGCAGTACACGCCGGGCAAGGCGCGCAGCTGCAGTTGCTCGTCCATCGCTTCCAGGCGCACACCGCCGGCGCTGCTGATCGCCTCGGCGATCGGGCGCGCGCGCAGCAGAGTCAAGGGCAGACGTTTGATCGTCGCCGCGATCCGCGCCGGGTCCTGCTTGGCCTGCGCATCCAGCACCTCGTGCAGCAGCGCCGCCTTGACCCCGCTCAGGCCGGTCTGGCGGCGCAGGTGTTCGCTGAAACTGCGGCCGGCGCGCGGGCGCGCGAGTTCGGCCTGCAGGCGTTCGAGTTCGCGCCCGGGCGCCAGATCCAGCCACAGCATCGCGCTGCCGTCGCGCGCGATCGCTTCGCGCAGTTGCGCCGACAGCGCGTAGATCAGGCTGCCCTCGATGCCGTGCGCGCTGGCCACGCATTCGCCCTGCAGCGCATGTTCGCGGCCGTCGCCGTCGCGCCAGTGCGCGATCACCGGTTTCAGCGGCGCGCCGGCGTGGCGCTGGACGAAGTGCTCGCTCCAGGCGATGTCGAAGCCGCAGTTCGAAGGCTGCAAAGGCGCGACGTCGACGCCGCGTTCGGCCAGCCACGGCGCCCACGCGCCGTCGGAACCCAGCTCCGGCCAACTGCCGCCGCCCAGCGCGAGCACGCTCGCACCTGCGCGCACCCGGCGCTCGCCCTCGGGCGTGGCGAAGCGCAGCGCGCCGTCCTCGCTCCAGCCCAGCCAGCGGTGCTGGACGTGGAAGCGCACGCCGTCCTCACGCAGCCGCCGTACCCAGCCGCGCAGCAAGGGCGCGGCCTTGCGGTCGATCGGGAATACGCGGTCGGAACTGCCTACATAAGTGTCCACGCCCAGCCCGCGCGCCCACGTCCGTAACGCCTGCGCGTCGAACGCGTCCAGCCAGCGCGCGATCTGCGGCGCTCGCTCGCGGTAGCGCGAGTCGAAGGCCGGGCGAGGCTCGGCATGGGTGAGATTGAGCCCGCCCTTGCCGGCGATCAGGAACTTGCGTCCGACCGAGCCCTTGGCTTCGTACAGATCGACCTCGATCCCGGCCGCGCGCGCGACCTCGGCCGCCATCAGGCCGGCGGGGCCGCCGCCGACGATGGCCAGGCCGGGCAGCGGAAGAGGAGCATCGGTCATCGGAGGTCGGACGGCGCCGTCGTGCACGGCGCGCCATTATGAAGGCGCCACCGTGCATGCGCCGATGCGGCCATGACCTCCGTGCCGGGTCGCCGACGCCGGCTTCCGGTATCGTCGGCCGCGATCATCACTGCCCGGGAGTTGCCGACGATGCGATCCAACCACCTCGGCGCGCGCGGCGCCGGTCTGCTGCTGGGCGCGCTGCTGGCCTGCAACGCGCCGGCGGCGACGCTGCAGACGCCGGAGGCGCTGCCGGAGCAGTTGCAGGACTTCGACGCCTACGTCGAAGGCGTGCGCCAGCGCTTCGACGTGCCGGGGATCGCGGTGGCGATCGTCAAGGACGGCCGCATCGTGCTGGAGCGCGGCTACGGCCAGCGCCGGCTCGACCGCCCGGAGAAAGTCGACGCGCGCACTCTGTTCGCGATCGCCTCCAACACCAAGGCCTTCACCTCGGCCTCGCTGTCCATCCTGGCCGACGAAGGCAAGCTGAGCCTGGACGACCGCGTGATCGATCACCTGCCGTGGTTCCGCATGGCCGATCCCTACGTCACCCGCGAGATGCGCGTGCGCGACCTGCTGGCGCACCGCAGCGGCCTGGGCCTGGGCGCGGGCGACCTGCTGTACTGGCCCGGCACCGACTACAGCACGCTGGAGGTCGCCCAGCGCCTGCGCGACGTGCCGCTCAGCGGCAGCTTCCGCGGCCAGTACGCCTACGACAACATCCTCTACGGCGTCGCCCAGCTGGTGATCGAGCAGGCCAGCGGACAGAGCTACGAACGCTTCCTGCGCACGCGCATCCTCGAACCCTTGGGCATGCGCGACACCCGCTACAACAGCGATGCGCTCAAGCCCGGCGACAACGTCGCCACCGGCTACGCCAAGGCCGACTTCAAGGACCTGCAACCGGCGCCGCGCATGGCCTGGGGCAACGTGTCCGGCGCCGGCGGCCTCTACTCCAGCGTGCACGACATGAGCCAGTGGCTGCGCGCGCAACTCGCCGGCGGCACCTACACCGATGCCCGCGGCAAGGAGCAGCGTTTGTTCAGCGCTGCGCGCCAGAAGGCGATGTGGTCGATCGTCACGCCGATGCCGATCAGCGAGCCCACGGTGCCGGAACTGGCACCGGTGCGGCCGAACTTCCTCGGCTACGGCGAAGGCTGGCAGCTGTCGGACTACCGCGGCCGCAAACTGGTCTGGCATACCGGGGGTTGGCCGGGCATGGTCTCGCGCGTGACCCTGGTGCCCGAGCACAAGCTGGGCATCGTCGTGCTGACCAGCGCCGAGCTGCCGGGCGCCTTTCAGGCGGTGACCATGCGCGCGCTCGACGCCTACCTCGACGGCCCGCGCACCGACTGGACCGCGGCTTACGGCGCGGCGCTGGCCAAGTCGCAGGCCAAGTCCGACGACGACTGGAAGCAGCACCAGGCCGTGCGCGCCGCCGACAGCAAGCCCTCGCTGGCGCTGGCCAAGTACGCCGCGACCTACCGCGATCCCTGGTACGGCGACGTGGTGGTCGAACAGCAGGGCGGCAAGCTGCGCATGCGCTTCGCGCGCAGCCGCGACCTGGTCGGCGAACTGCAGCACTGGCAGCACGACACCTTCCTGGTGCGCTGGGACCAGCGCTGGCTCAATGCCGACGCCTTCGTCGATTTCGCCCTCACCTCCGACGGCGCGGTGCGCGAAGTGCGGATGGAATCGGTGTCGCCGAACACCGATTTCAGTTTCGATTTCCAGGATCTGCGCCTGACGCCGGTGCCGCCGCCGAAGGCCAAGAGCGGCAGTTGAGCGCGCGGGCAGAGCGGGGCGCATCACCAACGGCACTGGGCCGCGCCGGCACGGCTGCTAAGCTCGAGTTCGCAAGACGCGGCGCAACGGCGCCGCGCAGGCAAGGGAGAGATGCATGAGTTGGTTGGCCATCGTGGTGATGATCGTCGCGGCCTATTTCGCGTTCAAGGTCGTCAAGTTCGCGTTCAAGCTGCTGCTGTGGGCCTTGGTGCTCGGCGCGCTGTACTGGGTCGTGGCGCCGCCGATGGGCTGGCCGCTGCCGTTCTGAGCCGGAGCGCGCCGCATGTCCTACGTCAGGTGTCTGCGCGGTCTGGGCTCGGGCGTCGAGTACCCGGCCGATACCCCGATGAACCTCGATCCGGTCGATGGCCGCCCGGTCGAGATGGTGCTGGACCTGGAGCGCCTGGCCGCTGAGCGACCGGATGCGGCCTGGTACGAGCCGGGCCGCCGCGACCTGTGGCGCTTCGGCGCGCTGATGGCGCTGGACGCGGCCGATCCCGCCGATGCGCGCCACATCGTCGCCCTGGGCGAAGGTCATACGCCGTTGCTGGACTACGCCGCGCATCCGATCGCGCGCGCGGCCGGCATCGTTCTGCAGTTGAAGGACGAAGGCCGCGCCCACGCCGGCTTCGGCGCCAACCCCACCCAGAGCTTCAAGGACCGCGGCATGGCCATGGCCGCCGCGCAGGCGCGCCGGCTGGGTTTGACCAAGCTCGCGGTGCCGACCCAGGGCAACGCCGGCGATTCGCTGTTGCGCTATGCCCTGGCCGGCGGTTTGTCTGTGGTCGTGGCGATGCCCGAAGACACGCCGATGCCGATCCTGGGCAACGTCGCCGCGGCCGCGCAGCGTCATCCGGATCGGGTGAAACTGGAACTGGTCGGACCGACCATCCGCGAAGCCGGCGCACTGCTGAAGGAGCGTTACCTGGCGCAAGGCTATTTTTCGGTCGCGACCTTCCAGGAACCGGGCTGGCGCATCGAAGGCAAGAAATCGCTGGGCCTGGAGCTGGCCGAACCCGCGCCGGGACAGACGCGCTGGTCGCTGCCCGATGCGGTGATCTATCCCACCGGCGGCGGCACCGGCGTGCTCGGCATGTGGAAGGCCTGGGACGAGTTGCAGGCGCTGGGCCTGATCGACGATCGCCGCCCGCGCATGCTGTGCGTGCAGAGCGCGGCGACCCCGCCGCTGGTGCGCGCCTTCGATGGCGGCGCCAGCGACAGCACCGTGGTCGCGGCCGGACAGACCCTGGCCTACGGCCTCAACGTGCCCGGCGGCGTCGGCCATTTCCGCGTGCTCGAGATCCTGCGCGCCAGCGGCGGCGCTGCGGTCGCGGTCGAGGAAAGCGCGACCGCGGCCGAGTTCGCGCGGCTGTGGCGCGAGCCGATCGGCTCCGCTGCGCCCGGATGGGTCGGGCCCGAGGGCGCGGCCTGCCTGGCGGCGCTGCCGCAGTTGATCGAACGCGGCCTGATCGCGCGCGGCGAGCGCGTGGTCGCGGTCAATACCGGCTCGGCGGAGAAGTACCTGCCGGAGCTGCGTCACCTGATCTGAATCAACCAACGCGAGAGCGAGTATGGACACCGACAACATCGAGTGGTGGCAGGACACCCAGGACATCCAGCGCTGCGTGCGCGCGATCTACGCCTGCATCTCCGGCCCGGCCGGCGCGGTGCGCGACTGGGGGCGCTTCCGTTATCTGCAGCATCCGCGCGCACGCAGCCTGCGCACCGTGGTCGAGGTCGACGGCAGCACCCGTGCGGTGGTGTTCGACGTC